>SLFH01000292.1 GCA_007124345.1 Phycisphaerales bacterium
CGATCGGCACATTGTCGGTGTGCCCGACGATGTCGACATCATACTGAGCGCCCGCGCCCTTGAGCACCTCGGCGAGCTGGCGGATCGAACGCTTGGCTTGGTCGCTCAGGGCGTCAGAGCCGGAGCCGAAGGTCAGGTCGCTGGCGAAACGCAGCATCCCGCGATCGGCGTCGTAGGTGATCAGGTTGGGATAGCGGGCCGCGAGGTCCGCCAGCGCCCGGTCGGTCACCGGGTCAAGCCGGGTGCCGTCCATCTCGTTGACCATCCGCTCGAAGTCGGCCAGAGCGCGGTCGCGCTCGGAGACCAGGCCGCGGAGCCGGTCGATCTCGCGCTGCTGCGTCTGCATCGCCGCGTACGCGTCGCCCTCGGCGCCGTCGCGTGCCGAGAGCGTGCTGCGGCAGGACTCAAGCTCCTGCTGCAGACGCAGGTTCTGTTCCTGCAGTGTTCTGTTGGTTTGACGCAGGTCGTCGTAGCTGCCCTGCGTGGCGCACCCGCCGAGCCCTATACCGAGGCCCGAGAGCGCGAGGACCGCCAGCGACAGGCGCCGGCGACGATGGATACTGGACGGGGCTCTGCGCATGCGAATACTCCTTTTTCCGCGCCGCTTTCGGCGGCCGGTCCGGCCCGCGGGGCGTGGCTCCGCCGCACCCGGTCAATGATTCCTTGCCGGCCGACACCGGCCCTGCTTGTCCGAGCATAGCCCGCCAGAGCTCCCGCGCCGACCACAAAGGTCATCATCAGACATGCGTCGATCGCGCGCGGCAGCGGAGACACCGTGCCCACCGACAATCCACAGCAAACGACAGGATTTTCTGATCCCCTCGATCAGGCGGTGTCGGTTGCGGCCCGGTCGCCGATCCTCCTCCGCCTCGACGGGGCGGGCGTGCTCGATCCCGCCGGCGTCGCCCTCGCCCCCGGCTCGCTGGTCGTCGAGCTCTCGCCGACAGGGTCGACACCCACCTACGCCATCCGTGTCCTCGCCTGCGATCGACCCGGCGCGATCGACAAGGCCTCCACCTTCGCCGGCGCGATCCGCGTGAGCCTCGCCGACTCGGTCCTGATCCCCGGCCTGGTCAACACCCACACCCACCTCGACCTCTCGGGCGTCGGCCCGAGGCCTTTCGACCCGAGTCGCCCCTTCGCCGACTGGCTCTCGATGGTCGTCCGCGAGCGGCCCAGGACCGACCCGGAGATCGAGGCCGCAGTCAATCTCGGTGTCGACCTGCTGCGGCGCGGCGGCGTCGTCGCGGTGGGGGACATCGCCGGCGCCCTCGGCCCATCGCCCACCGCCACCCCATGGAAGACCCTCGCGGCGAGTTCCATGCGGGGCGTCAGCTTCGTTGAGAGCTTCGGCATGGGTCCGGGGAGGGCGACCGCCGCGGCGAGCGTCCGCACGCTCCTTGAGGCCAATCCCGAGGGTCGCAGCGCCGACGCCCCGGTCCGCTTGGGCCTCTCGCCCCACGCGCCGGTGTCGGTCGACCGGCGCGCCTTCGCCGAGCTGGCGGCGCTGGCCCGTGAGTACCGCCTGCCGCTCTGCACGCACCTGTCAGAGTCCCCGGACGAGCGATTGCTCATCGAGCGGGGCGAGGGCCCGGTCCGGGCGTTCCTCGAGTCGATGCGGCTGTGGGACGAGCAAGGCCCTGACGGCGTCGGCGAAGGACGGACACCGATCGGGCACATGGCCGAACTCCTCGGCGCCGGGCCGACCATCGCGGTCCATGTCAACGACGCATCGGATCGGGACATCGAGATCCTGGCCGAAACAGGCACGCCGGTGATCTACTGCCCCCGTGCTTCCTCGTATTTCCGCTTCGACCGCTCCCTCGGCCCGCATCGCTACCGAGAGATGCGGAGAGCGGGTGTCCGCGTCGCGATCGGGACCGATTCGATCATCAACCTGCCCGCATCGTGCGTACAGGCGGGGGGCTCGGGCCTCTCGACGCTGGACGACCTTCGTCTCCTCTATCAACGCGGGGACTTCGGCGGGTCGGCGGCGGCACTGGCCGACCTCCTCTCGATGGCAACAATCGAGGGGGCGGGTCTGCTTGGGCTCGACGCGTCCGGGTTCACGCTCAGCGCCGGGTCGAGCCCGCTGGGGATCGTCGCGGTCCCGGTGGGCGCAAACAGGACCGGAGAGTCGGCGTTAGAACGTGTGTTTTCCGGCGATTTTCCACCCCGATTGCTGCTGAACGGGAAATAATCCGCTTCAGCCGAAACTTCATGCGATCCCCCGCCCCGCTCGATCCTCGACGCGGCGGCTCCGGATCCAGCGTACGAGGCCCCGATGAGCGCCAAGTGGCACCGCAGCAAAGCATGGGACGACCGAGTCTTCCCGGCTTGGGCTGCGCCCGCCAAGTGGGCCCTCCGCACACTCAGCTCGATCTGGTTCGCCGTGCTCCTGCTGATCGGGGTCAGCATCTACGGCGTCCTGGCGAGTATCCCGATGGGCATGCTCGCGCTGATCCCGACCTACCTCATCTACGCGGCGGTCTTCTGCCTGACGGTCGGCGCAGCCCTGGGGCTCGGGCTTGTGAGCCTGCAGCCGTTCGCGCAGATGTGCGGCCAGGCGGGGCGCTTCGCGATGCGGTTCCTAGGCGGGATCGCCTTTGCGGCCTGCGGCGTGCTCTTCTTCGTCGGCGTGCTCTGGCCTCGGTTGGATTACGACCCGGGCACTGGCGAGGGGTTTCGGCTCTTTGCCGCGTACGCCGAGACCTACAAGTCGACAACGCTTCGCCGCCTGCCAGGCATCGAGATGACCGAGCTGGAGTTCTACACCACCTGGCCGATGCAGCTCATGCTGATCCTCTTTGTGATCAACATGATCGTCGCGACGGTGCGCCGCATCGAATTCAAGTTCGTCAACATCGGCGTGCTGTCGGTCCACTCGGGCATCGTGCTGATCGCGGTCGGCAGCCTCTACTACGGCGTCTTCAAGATGGAGGGCGACACGATGCTCGCCTCCGGGCCGCTCGGTGACAACGGGCTGCCCGAGTCCGGGCCCTGGCAGGAGGTCTTCTACGACCGCGAACGCGTCGCCCTGCACATCCGCAGCGAGTTCTCGGGGTGGTACCAGGTCCCGCTCGAGCGTGTACCCCGGTACAACGACTACGGGCTGAATGTCACCGCGGGCCCGACGGCGTGGACGGAGATCGGCGCTCCGGTCGATCGCCCCGAAGACGGCGGACGCACGCTCTCGATCGACACCGGCCACCCGCGCGAGCAGACGATCCCGCTGGGCGTGCGTTTGTCGCTGGCGCTGGACCGCCTGATCGGGCGCGAAACGCCGGAACTGGCCAACCGAACGCCCCCCGCCAGCGACCTGCGGTTCCGCGTCGTCGGCTACACGATGTACGCTGAAGAGCAGCCCCGCATCGACTGGCTGAAGGTGGACCCGTCCAGCGCGAGCGTCTTCCGGCCGGGCGACACGCTCAACCCGCTGCGCGAGCTGCGTCTCGGCGCCCCGGACTTCGAGCCCCTGAGCTTCTTCATGCTCCCCCGGATCCCGCGCTGGCGTGTCGCCGAGGTCCCCGACATCGGCATCGAGTACCTCCTCGACCCGAGCGAGGAACGCCTCCGCGACCTGCTCGAACCCCTGCCCGAAAACACCTGGCACGCGCTGATCGCAGAGGTCGAGGAGGCCGACGGCAGCGTTCTCCGGCGCGCGATCCGTGTCGCCTCCGACGAGGAGCTCTTTGTCAGCCCCGTCCCGATCGGAGACAGCGGCTTCACGATCGCCGTCGAGGATGTCCTCGAGCGCCCGGACCTGCCGATCGTCACCGAGGGGTTCGAGGGCGCCGAGAGCAGCCTGCTGAAGGTCCGCGTCAACTCGCCCGAGGGCGAGTCGGTCACGCGCTGGGTCTACCACCGCTACCCCGAGATCGCCCAGGACATCGCCGACGAGGTGGGTGACGACGGACGCCCTGCGCGGCGCGACCCCGACCCGCGCCTGCGCCTCGCCCATGTCGACGCCACCAAGCCCCAGATCTTCTTCGTCGAGTTCACCGACCGCGGCGTCGGTCTCATCCTCCGCATGCCCGGCGGACGGGTCTTCTCCCGCTTCGACGAGAGCGGCGAGGGCCGCTTCGACGGCGTGCTCGACGGGCTGACGGTCGAGGTCGGCCGGCGCTGGGCCCACGCCGAGGCGTTCGAGCGTCCGGTCCCGAAGAAGCCCCATCTGCAGGAGCGAGACTTCATCGGCACGCACGATCGCGCGATGCTCGCGGTCGAGGTCACCAGCGAACTCTTCCCCGAGTGGAAGCGGGTCGTGTGGCTGCCCTACACCCGCTACCTGCGCGAGCAATCGGAGCTGACGCGCAGGGCGATCGCGCTGCCCGACGGGCGCCGCGTTTCGCTGGCCTTCGGTCGCCAGTGGCGACGTCTGCCGGGCTTCGAGCTGCGTCTGGAAGACTTCGAGATGATCGAGTACGCCCACCGGGGGGCGCCGCGCGATTACCAGTCGACCGTCAGCGTCCGCCCCGCGCCCGTCGGGCAGACGGTCCGGATGGAGCCATTCACCCACATCGCCAAGCTCAACGCGCCCTTGCGCGCCCCGTTCAATGTCTACGACCCGCCGGGCGGGCCGGTGCTCGGCTTCGTCGGGCGCCTGCTCTCTGGGATCAACCCGGGCCAGTTCAAGTTCGCCCAGGCCGGCTGGGACCCCAACACATGGAACCGCACGCGCGAGATGGCCGACGCGGGCGAGATCGACAGGCCCTATGTCGCCTTCACCATCCTCCACGCCGGCAACAACCCCGGCATTCACATCATCGCGTTCGGCGGCATCCTCATGGGCGCAGGCATCCCCTGGGCCTTCTATGTCAAGCCATGGCTGCTCCGGCGCAAGAAGGCCAAGATCCAGCGAGAGCTCGCCTCGGGCGAGCGACCCGCACCCAAGGCGTCGGCCAAACGCCAAAGACCCGACGGGCCCGCGCCCGACGCGGAGGTAACGGCATGAGAGCATGGTTGACCGGCGTTGTTTCGGCGTTGCTGCTCTTGGCCTCGCCCGGTGCGTTGGCGCAGGGTTACGCCCCCCAGGGCAACGAGCACCCCGAGTCCTCGTACGACGAAACGCCCGACGCCTCGCGCGAGAACCCGTTCGGGCCGATGCTCCACAACCGCGACGGCAGCGCAACCCCCGCCGAGCGCCTGCGAGCCAAGGCCGACTTCGCTTCGCGCGTCGATCTCTCGCCGCTGCGCGACCTGGCCGTCTTCCACGACGGACGGGTGAAGATCCTCGACACGCTGGCGCGCGAGGTGATGGCCGACATCACCGGGCGTCAGGGCTACTTCGACCTGATCCAGCGTGAGGAGGGCGCCGAACGATTCGAGTTCGACCCGCTCTTCACGCTGCTGGACCTCTCGATCGACCGCCACTTCTACGCCGACCGCCCGCTGGTGCGGATCGGGTACCTGCCCCTGCGTCGTTCGTTTGTCGAGCGTGCGCTGCCGATCGACCCGGGCACGAGCGCCGCGGAGGCCGAGCGGATCGAGCAGGCCCGCGATCGGTACCTCCGCATCGGGCGCATCCCGCCGATCTGGCTGGAATGGCACCAGCAGGAGCTGTACGCCAGGTACGAATTCAGCGACCCGCACCGGAGCGCGTTCTCCGAGCTCGGGCGTGCGGCCCGCGGGCTGATGAACGCTCCGGCGATGTTCAAGCTCGTCGCCCCGCCGAGAGAGGACCGCCCCTGGTACCACCTCTCCGACGACTACCCGCGAGCCGCGGAGGTCCAACCGATCGCCCTGGCGCTGGGCGAGGCATGGCGCAACCACGACGCCGAGGGCGTGAACGCGGCGGCTACACGCCTAGCCGAGATCCTGCCGACCATTAACGCGGAGGTCTACCCCGCCACGCGGCGCTCGCTCGAGATGCTCTACAACCGCGCCAACGCGTTTGTGTGGGGGTACTGGATCTACGCCCTCTCGTTCGTCACGCTGCTGCTGGCGTTCGGCACGCAGCGCAGCACGCTCAAGGTGCTGGGCATGGCGATGCTGCTGGGCGCGGTCGCGCTGCACGCGTTCGGGTTCGTGCTCCGCTGCATCATCGCCGAGCGCTTCGCGATACAGAACCAGTTCGAGTCGATGATCGGCGTGAGCCTGTTCGGCTCGCTCGCGGCGCTCGGCCTGATGGCCTGGCGCAAGCAGCTCCTGTTCGGCGCTGCCGCCGCGGCGGCGGGCTTCCTCGTCCTCATCACCGCGACCGAGGCGCGCATCCCAGGCCAGGCGATCGGGCGCGAGGCGGCGATCCTCAACACCTCGGTGCTCCTGAAGTACCATGTCACGATCGTGCTCACCTCGTACGGGCTGATCACGATCGGCTTCATCACCAGCCTCTTCTACCTCGTCGGCAACTACGCCAAGCGGTTCGGCGTGGGCGAGACGCCGGCGCTCGCCGCGGCCCTCAGCGACGGCGCGCCGGCTGAAAAGGCGAAGGCCTCGTCCTCGCGCGTGCTGCGCGATCTGGACCGCGCGACGATGATCGTCCTCCAGCTCGCCTTCTGGACGCTGGGCGTGGGCATCCTGCTGGGCGCGTGGTGGGCCGACCACTCGTGGGGACGCTGGTGGGCGTTCGACCCGAAAGAGACCTGGGCGCTCATCACCTGGATCGTCTACCTGATCGTGATCCATGTGCGCATGGTCGTGCAGAACCGCGAGCTGGTCACCGCGTGGCTCAGCGTCGTTGGGTTCTTCGTGATGCTCTGGACCTACTTCGGCGTCAACCTGCTCCTGCCCGGCCTGCACGCCTACGCGTGAGCCGATGGAACGCGCCAGACGAAGGCTCGACCGAGACTTCTTTGCGCGAAAGGCCGATGCGCTCGCGGTCGATCTGCTCGGGCGCGTCCTCCTCCGCGTGACAGACGAAGGCGAGCGCCTCGCGGGCCGAATCGTCGAGACCGAGGCCTACCTCGGCCCCGAAGACAAAGCCGCGCACTCGGCGGGATGGCGGCGCACCCCGCGGACAGAGCCGATGTTCGGACCGCCGGGGCTGAGCTACGTCTTTCTCGCCTACGGCATGCACCACTGCTTCAACATCGTGTGCGATCGGGAAGGCTCGCCGCAAGCCGTGCTGATCCGGGCGCTCCAGCCGCTCGAAGGGCTGGAGACGATGCGTCGCGCCCGGCTCTCGCACCGCGGCGACTCGTCGCGTCCGATGCCCGATAACAAACTTTGCAGCGGCCCTGCGCGTCTCTGCCAGGCGATGGCGATCGATCGTGCCCTCAACGGTGTGGATCTGACGCGCTGCGAGCGGATCTGGCTGGAGCGTGGGGACGAATCGAGCCCGGAGCGCAAGAAGATCGGGAACTCCGCCCGCATCGGTGTCGCATACGCTCAGGAGTGGGCCGACGCTCCGCTGCGGTGGTTCGAGGTCGGCAGCGGGCATGTCAGCCGCGGTCCGGAAGGCTCGGGCGGGCGACGCGGTGCAGCCGACGGAAGAGGGATATCATCCCCGGCCGGCCCCGGGGGCTGAACTCGGACGACCGAGCGGGCCGGCGCACGACCCGGAGGGCGAACGCCGTGAGCGGGATGCCTGGAATCGAATGGAAGACAATCCGCGACTCCGCTGGGCCATACCCCCAGCAGGCGTTCGAGTTTGTGCGCGAGGGCCTGTCGCACACCGTGGGTCTGGTGCACGGCGAAGGCGCAGCGCCTGACGACGAGAACCGCCATGTCTCGGGCCAGCAGCTCTGCTTCGGGCTGAAGGACTACGCCGTTCGTAGGTACGGGCTCCTGGCCAGGACCGTGCTCGCCCACTGGTCGATCAACCGGACCGACGATTTCGGGCGGATCATCTTCGCGATGATCGACGCCGGGCTGATGCGCAAGACCGACGACGACTCGTTCGCCGATTTCCAGGGCGTCTACGACTTCGACGAGGCGTTCGGCTCGCTGCAGCCGGCGATGAACGAGCCTCAGAACTGACCACCCGCCCTCGGGTCCCCCCAACACCCCGCGATCGGTACAGAGCCCATCCGCTGGGCCCTGTCTGCTGCCGGGCGGCCGCCGCGCCGGCGTTCGCCGCTCCGAGTACGCTGTGCCCCTATGACCGACGAGGCAGGCGACACCCAGAACCAACCCGAGGATCAGGCCCAAGATCAGGACCAGAACCAGCCCGAAGGCGGGCCCGGCGAGGGCAAGCCCGGGGCGGAGAACCCCTGGCAGGCCCTGCACCTCTGGCAGATCCAGCCTGTCCGCGATGTGCTGATGGTCGCGGGCGTGCTCGCCCTTTTTTGGCTGGGCGCCAAGCTGAGCATCGTCACGGTCCCGCTCCTGCTGGCGATCCTGTTCGCCTACCTCTTCGAGCCGGTGGTGCGCCAGATGGTCCGCATCAGCTGGATGACCAGACGTCTGGCGGCGCTGGTGCTCATCTTCTTCTTCGGGTTTGTGATCGTGCTGCCCGCGTCGGTCGGGCTGGCGCTCGGGGCTGCACAGGGCGTCGCGTACGCCGCGGGCGTCGCGTCGAACATCGACTCGGTCTTCAAGTCCTCGGCCGAGCCGGACAACACCGAGCTCTACGACGATCTGCCCGGTGACTTCTGGCGGAGCGTGCACGACATGCTCGTCGAGTGGCGCAGGACCGGCGAGGGCGACGAGATCCTCCGCGACATCGGTGAGTCGCTCAGAGGCGAGGAAGGCGACTCTCCCGACGAAGAAGATCAGGAACGCGGCGAGGAACGCGAACGCGATCAAGCGACGGCCGACGACGAAGGCCCGACCTTCCGCCAGGCCGTCACCGGCGAACGCGAGCACGGCGCCCTCATCGAGCTCGCCCTGAACTGGACCCGGGCCAACGCCGAGGCCATCGCCGGGCGGGCGGTTAGGACCGGGGCCGGGGCGGTCGAGGCGGCCTTCTCGGGCCTCATCTCGATCGTTTCCTTCGCCTTCATGCTCTTCCTGACGGCGTTCTTTTTCCTGTTCATCTCGCCGGGCTTCAAGGGCGTGATCGACTTCGGACGGAGCCTTGTACCGGAGAAAAGCCGGGATCGGGTGGAAGATCTGGTCGTCCAGATGGACCGCGTCGTCAGCGGGTTTGTCCGAGGCCGCCTGACCATCGCGGTGATCCTGAGCGTCTACCTCACGCTCGGCTACGCGGCGGTGGGGGTGCCGGCGCCACTGCTGCTGGGGCCGCTCGTCGGCGTGCTCTCGGTCATCCCGTACCTGGGCATGATCGGGCTGCCGATCACGGTTGTTGCCATGCTGCTCGAACCCGGCCCGCTCTTCTTCGAGTTCCAGTCGACCTGGTGGTGGGCGATCATCGGCCCCTATGTCATCTGGCAGATCGCCCAGGTCGGCGACGACTACTTCCTGACCCCCGTTATCCAGGGCAAGAGCGTCAACATGGACACGCCGACCATCCTCTTTGCCGTTCTGGCGGGCGGGGCCCTGGCCGGCTTCTACGGCGTGCTGGTGGCCATCCCCGTCGCCGCCTGCCTGAAGATCCTCGTCAGGGAGGTCTTCTGGCCGAGGTTTGAGCGATGGGCCAAGGGGGAAGAGAAAGATTTCCTCCCGATCGGGCGCGAGTGACGCCCTGATCACGAAAGTCCGGGAACCCCCGGATCCGACGCCCCGTCCGGCCCGTATTTCTACGGCTCCGCGTGCGTGCGGCCAACGTCCACGCCCGCCGCACCCGGCGCGAAGATTTTTGAACAGACCTTGCCCAAGGTCCATTCACGAGTAGAATTTCTTCCGCACGTTTTATTGTTAAAACACATGACGTCCGCGTGAAGATTTTGGAGGCGCCGCGTTCACGGCGACTGCTACGCATGACTTCTCTCCATCGATCCGCCTGTCTGGCCTGTCCCATCTCGATTTCGTTGCTCGCTCCCGCTTTCGCGGCCCCGATCCAGGTGCTGAGCGAAGGCGTGGGGAGCCTCACCTCGTCGCTCTCAGCCGACGCCCTCGTCGAGCGACAGTTGATCGCCGAGATGAGCGATGTCCGCGTGACCTCGATCCGCACGCCCAGCCTCTCCCCCGAGCGGCTCGAGGCGACCGCGGGGCTCGGCGGGTTCGACGCATCAAACCCGTTTTACAGCTTCCGACCGCATTTCCATGACCACTGGAGTGCCGAGCGGGGCGGGTTGTTCCGCAAGCGCTTCGGGCGGTCGGTGGATCCCGGCATGCTCGGCGGGTTCGGTGTCTTCGGCGACGCGATCTACGCGGCGCACGGGCGCTTCCGGCCCGTGTACCAGTCCACCTACGGGACCAACCAACTCGGCGGCTGGTTCGCCGGCGAGTTCGACGAGCTCGCGGAGTTGTTCGACCTGATCATCGGGTCGCACCTGGCCGATCCGATCGCGGATCGCTTCCCCGGAACACCGAACGATTCCATCGTCGCCATCCCGCTCCCGGGCTCCGCGGCGATGGCGTTTGCAGGACTCTTTGTCATCGCGTCGCGACGCCGGCGCTGAACGAACAACCGCCGCAATCGCAGTGGCGGAACGGACACGAGGAGGGCGCCGCCACGACGGCGTCAGTGAGGCGAGAGGAGCGGGAAGGGCGCCGGATCTGAAAGGATCCGGCGTCACTTTTTTTGCCGCGGCACTCGGGCCGCCCCCCTCCGGGCTCGGCTTCGGTTCTCGGTCTGAGGGGTTGCGCAGCGCATCCAATAACCGGCATCGCGAAGTCCTGAAACAAGAGTTTTCAGCGCCGTCGTTCTGCTTGCCTTGCATGGGCGAGGGCACGGGGTAGATTCGATCACGGCGGGCAGCGCGGCTGCGCTTCCGCCGCCCGCGAAACGACGCGCGGGGAGGAGCGTGCATGATGACGAAAGAGAAGATCGGGCTTGTTGTGATTCTCGGCGCGGCGACATCGGCGATGGCCTCGCCCGTGACGCCGATCTTCGGCGGGATCGGGCTGGAGACCGACATCGATATCGCGACTGAGCTCATCGCCCCCGCGAGCTACGAGCACGCGAACGACCAGGAGCAGGACCTCGATCTCTCCGGCCTCTCGCCGGTGAAGGACCCGCCGACGAGCCTGCCGAGCCTTCGCCCCCCCGAGCCCGTGTTCGGCTCGAACCCGTTCGCGACGCTGTTCGGATCGAGTGTCTCCACACAGCCCGTCGACACCTTTTTTAGTATCGGTGACACGCCCGGCACGACGGTGATCGCCATCCCGCTGCCGGCGGGCGCCGGGCTCGCGACGGCCGGTGTCGGGCTGCTCGCGCTGCGTCGCCGGCGTTGAGGCGAACGCGGATCGACTTCCATAGAAGTGCATGAAAACAGCCGGGCCCGCGGTGGGCCCGGCTGTCGTTGATCCGTGGAGCAGAGGAAGCGCTTGGAGCGATCAGCCCCCGGCGCTGGCCTGCTGCTGGCGGTAGTAGTCGAGCACCTTGCGGTAGTCGTCCTTCTCGGCCTCTTCGGTGGCGGCGTCGACGGCCTTCTGCTGCATCTCGGCGGCCTTGGCGTTGTCGCCCTTCTCGTAGTAGGCGCGGGCGAGCGTGTCGATGATCGACGCGTTCTCCCACTCGGTCAGTTCGCAGGCGCGGGTCGCGGCGGCGATGGCGAAGTCGGCGTTGCGCTGGTGCACGCCCCGAGCGGTGAGGACCGCCCAGGCGATACGGTTGAGCGACTCGGGCTGGTCCTTCAGGTCGGCCTCGAGCAGCGCGTAGCCGAGGGCGTAGCCCTGCTTGGCCTTCGCGTCATCGCCGGCGGTGACATGCTCCCAGATCATCGAGATCCAGGCGTTGGCCCGGTGGTCGCGTTTGGCGCGTTCGGCCTCGGCGGTCGCGCTGAAGCCGGGTTCGAGCACGCGCTGCAGCGGCTCGTCCATCCGCATCGGATGACCCATCCAGGCGATGCGTCCCTCTCGGTCGACGATGAACGCCGAGGGGATACCTCTGCGCCCGGCCGGAGCCATCCAGTTGTCGGCGACGGTCGTGCCGCGTTCCTGGACGACGGTGTAACCCATGCGGTCGCCCTGGTCCTCAACGAACTTGGCGATCTCGCTCTCGGACTTGTTGTCCCAGATGTTCACGCCCAGGATCTTCACATCGCCCTCGTGCTGCTCCTGGAGCTTGGTCAGGTGGGGGAAGGCCGCGATGCACGGGCCGCACCAGGTCGCCCAGGTCTCGACGACATACACGGTGCCCCGCTGCAGGCCGCCGGAGTGATTGCCCTTGAAGACCGCGCCGATCTCCAGTTCGGGAGCGGGGTCGCCGATCCAGAGCTGCGGGCGCTCGAACTCGGGGAGCTGCTCTGCGAGTTGTTCAAGGTTGACTTGGCGGGCCATCTCGCGGGCGGGGTCTGCCGTCGCGGTCATCGGCAGCATCGCCGAGCACGCCAGCACGAGGGCCGAAACTGTCATCTTCCGTTTCATCGTGAACTCCTTCCCTCAAGGGCCTGCGATGCGTCCGACCGCGTCGACCCACTGGGGTGTCATGCAGCGGCCCCGGTCGCGCAGGGCCAATCGCGCCACGAAGGCACCTTACCACAACGGACCTCGGCCCGGAAACCTTCCGGCCCTCGGATGGAGTTTTTGCTCTGGGTCCCCGCCGAAGCCCCGAACGGGTCAGGCGGCGGGCAGATCCGACTCGCCGAACAGCCTGAATTCCTTGCGGCGAAGGATCTGACCCGCGAGGGTCGGATCGTCCACGGCCATGGCGATCGTCGGGGTTCCGTTCGGTCTGATCATGAGCGGATAGGCGAACCGGATGTTCAACTCCGCTCCAAGCAGCGACAGGCAGAGGCTCGACAACGTGTGCCCCTGCGAGAGCTCAACGACCAGCACCGGCACCTCGCCGAAGGCCAGCCCTTCCTGGCGGAGCACATGGCGTGTGACGGCGGCTTTGTTGGTCACGATGCGGACGACGGCAAAATCGCTCGCCTCGTGCACGCTCAGGGCGCAGATGGCGCATTCCGCTCCGTCAAAGATCTCGACAAGGTCGTGGAGCTGCCCGACTTTTTGGGGGAGGAACACGCTGAACTGCGTGACCGTCGGCGGGGAGTATCCCTGAGCCGTCGGCATCGCGAGCGGTCCCTGCTCCATCGTGCACACCCTTTCCGCCCGGCTCAATAGAGCGGGACGAATCCCATCCCGGGGGCCGCCCGTCGGCCCGCCTCAACGCTGCTGGATATCGGTCATCGCCGGGGACGACCCAAGGCCGGGTGAGCGTCATGCCGCGGATCTTTGCGGTTCGAGAAACGCTCTACCCAAAGCCGCAACTCAGTTTACCCGGAACTCGTTCCCCCGTTCAAGGAATTTCGGGGGCGCGAGACCCGTAAAAAAACACGGGCCTCGGCGTGTGAGCCGGGCCCGGTGAGGGAGTCAGGCTGAGAAGCTGGACCCGCAGCCGCAGCTGCTGGTCGCGTTGGGGTTCTGGAACACGAACCCGCGTCCCATGATCTCGTCCTTGAAGTCGATGGTCGTGCCGCCGAGGTAGAGCAGGCTCTTTGGATCGCAGATCACGGTGATGCCGTGGTGCTCGATCGCCTCGTCGGTCTCCTTCTGGCTCTCGGTGAGGTCGAGGATGTAGCTAAAACCCGAGCATCCGCCGCCCTTGACGCCGACCCGGAGGCGGACCTTGTCCTTGTCGAGCTCCTGCTCTTCGATGATCCGCTGGATCTCTTTGGCGGCGAGCTCGGTGAGAATGATTCCTGCAGTGGTGTCAGCAACGGCCATGCTGCGTGTCTCCTCGGGAGGGCCTCTCATTGGGCCAGATCCGGTCAATCCTACGCCGGGGTATCCGCCCCGGATCAACCCTTCTGAACCCGAACTGGACACCGGAATGTTCCCGGACCCCGGGCGGCTGTGCCCGGCGGGCCTGCGTCCGAGAACGGGCGATCAGGCGTGCTCGTCGGGCGGGCGATAGAGCATTTCGATCCGATTGCCCGCCTCGTTGAATTCGACGCGGGTCATGTACGCCCGGATGAGCATGAGGCCCCGGCCCGTGGGCTTGTCGAGGTTCTCGTCGAGCGTCGGGTCGGCGATGGCGCCGGGGTCGAACCCCGGGCCCCGGTCCTGGACGACCAGCCGGATCTCCTCCGGCGAGACCTCCGCCTCGGCGAGCAGGGTCAGCGACGGGTCGAGGCCAGCGTGCCCGTGCTTGAAGGCGTTGGAGACGGCCTCCTCCAGGGCGAGGCGGATCGCGAAGCGCGCGGCTTTGGAATAGCCCATGCGCTCGGCGGCGCCGATCACCTCGCCGGTGAAGCGGTGGATCTCCCCCGTGTCGCGAGGGAGCTCGGCGCGGAAGTGCTGCGGGCTGTGGGTGGGCTCGGCCATCCGGGAGTGATCGGTTGGCGGCAACGGGCCCCGGAGCGTCGGACGCCCGGCGGCGGGCGTCGCCGGCGGGCGGTTTCAGCTGAAGCTGGCCATCGCCTGCTCTGCGTCCTCGTGGATCTCGAACAGGTTCACCAGGCGTGTGATCACGAAGACTTCGTGGATCTGGGGGTCGATGTTGCTCAGCCGGAGCTGGCCGCCGCGGTTTTTGACCTTGTTGTTGATCGTGATCAGCGTGCCCAGGGCCGCAGAGGAGAGGTGGTCGACATTGGCGAAGGAGATGAGCAGGCGGGGCTTGTCGTCCTCGTCGACGACGCGGGAGATCTCCTCGCCGATCTTCTGGATGTTCGCTTCATCGAGGATGTTGCGATCCAGAAACTCAACGCGGGAGACGCCGTCGGTCTTGGTGACCCTCAGTCTCGATTCTTCACCTGCCATCGAACGCCCTCCTGAGGACCGGCCGTAGAAGAGGCCCCGGACGCGACCATGATAAGGGCTCTTGCGGCCAAGTCGAGCCCGGGCTCTGGGGCAGTGCCCGTCGGAGGCGAAGAAAAAAGGCCGGCCCCAACGGGGCCGGCCCAAGGATCTCAGAACGCGAGGGTGGGGTATGGGTATTTCACCCCTGTCGGTAGTATCAGCCGCCGATGCCCAGCCCGAGCGACTCGGTGATGCCGGGGAAATTCTGCTCTTCCTGCTCGTTCTGGATAAGGATGGTGGGCTTGACCAGGATCATGAGCGTCTGCTCTTCCTTGGACATGATCCTGTTGGTGAAGAAGCGGTTGACGACGGGCAGCTTGGAGAGGACGGGGACGCCGGACTCGACCTCGACCTCGTTGACGATCCGCTGACCGCCCAGGAGCAGGGTGCCTTGGTCGGGGACGGTCACGGTCGTGCTGACGCGGGTGACGGTGGTGCGGGGCACCTGAACGAACGACTGGGTGTCGGCGGAGGTGACCAGCTGGCCGCCGGCGATGGCGGTGACGGGCTCGGAGCTGAAGCCTTCGATCTGGGCGATGGCGGCGTCGATGTCGAGGATGACATAGCGCCGGTCGGCGGTGATCGTGCCCTCGACGATCATGCGGACGCCCTCGGAGATGACATCGATCGTGGGATCGAAGCCGACGGCCGAGTCGGAGACGACGGGGGTCAGGTCGCTGATGAAGCCCTGCTGGGTGGCGACATAGATGTTGGAGACCTGGCCGTTGGTGAAGGTCAGGCGCGGGGCGGTGAGCTGGACGCTGCGCCGGTCTGCCTGTGTCGCCTGAACGAGGAAGTCGACCTGGATGTCGTCGAGGAACTGGCCCGAGATGCCCATGGCCGGGGAGCGGCCCAGGACGGTCGCGGCGATGCCCTCTGAAGGCATCAGGGCGCCGGCGATGCCCAGGGAGTCCTGCACGACGCCGATGGGCGTCCAGCGAGACTGCTGGGGGCCGGGGTTGCCGAAGGAGGTCGGGTCGTCGCCGGTCTGGGTCAGGCCGCCGGTGACGTTGCGCTGGTAGCGGCCGGAGCTGCCGAAGAAGTCGCTGGGGAGGATGGTCGGGTCGAGGGCCTGGGCGTTCTGCACGACATCGCTGGTGGCGTTGAAGTAGACATCGAGGTCGAAGCCGATCTGCTCGAAGAAGTCCTGGCTGACGAGCAGGAATCGGGTCTCGACATTGATCTGCATCGCGCGGACCGACCGGAGCTTGCTCAGCAGCGATCGGATCTGGCGGTGGTTCTCGGCGGTCTGAGTGATCAGGAGCTGGCTCTGCCAGTCGTAGATCGCGCCGGTCTCGCCGGCCTGGTCGCGCCACTCGCCCGGGTCGACGAGCTCGCGGATGATGTCCTTCATCCGGTCGATGCGCTCTTCGAGCGGCATTCGCTCGACATCCTGGTCGCCGGGGTCCTGGAAGGGGCTCTGCCCGCCGCCGCCGCGACCGCCCTGGAGGATCTGGTTCAGGTCGAACTGCGGGGCGTTTCGGTACTCGGGGATCTCGACGACCAGGTCGCGGACGTCGTAGATCTCGAGGTAGGTGTTGCGTCGGAGGGCGCGGTCGGAGCTGACGAGCAGGATGCCGTCTTGGACGGTGTACCACGCCTTCTCGCCGAAGGCGGGGTCGCCGACGCGGGCGAGGACTCGCTCGAGCACGGCCTGGAGGGGCTTGTTGCGGAGGCTGAGGGTGACGGGGTCGTCACGCCGGACATTGATCTCTTCCAGCGCGTCCCAATCGACATCGACATCGATCTGGCCGACGACCTGGACGAACTCGAGCGCTTCCTGGAAGGTGTTGCTGATGTCGACCTGCGGGATGCGCTGGGTGCGCAGGCGGGCGAGCACCTGGCGGTTCTCTGCCGGCTCGGAGTAGGCCGTCTGCAGCGTGCGGTTGGCCGACAGGCTCGGCCAGTCGGGCGGGAACTCGATGATGTCCAGCGGGGGGATCGCGGCCCGCTCGTTCTCGACGCGGAGCTCGCCGGCGTGGCGGTGGAACTCGCGTGTGTTCTCCGCCGACTCGCGGTACAGGGCGGTGTCGGAGATGATGTCGCGGAGCAGCTGGCCCTGCACATTGTTCGGATCGACGAAGAGGATCTCCTGCTCGATCACATCGAGCGCCTCGCGATAGCGGCGCTGCATCTGCAGGTCGCGGACGCGGAGGATCGCCTCGTTGATCTGGCGACGCCGACGGGCCTCGCGCTCACGCTCGGCCTCGCGGGCGAGGCGCTCGAGCTGGGTCGCACGCTCGGCGGCCTCGCGCTGGGCGAGACGCTCCTGGGCGGCCTCGACGCGGCCGGCCAAGTCGCGGGCCTGGTTCAGGTACCGCTCGTAAGACTGCTCGTCGAAGACGGCGCGGTTGCGCTCGATCGTCAGGCGGGCGGCGGTCGCGTTGTTGCGGGCGCCCTCGATGTCGCCGGTGGCGATCGCACGCTCGGCGGCTTCGAGCTGGTTGTTGAAGACCGTCAGGGCCTCCTGGCGCTGACGCTCGCGGGCGGTGATCGCCCGGTCGAGCACCTGCTCGCCGCTGGGGTCGCCCTGGAGCAGGCGCTGGGTCTCGAAGATTTTCGAGTCCAGCTCGCGTCGTTCGCTCTCGTTCAGCGCGTCGCGAAGGCGGGTGCGGACATCCTCGTAGGTCGCCAGCGCGTCGTTGAGACGCCGGCCCTGGAAGGCCTCGTCGGCGCGCCGGATCAGGCGGAGGGCTTCCTCACGCTCGGCGTCGTCGATCACCTCGTCGACCGGGTCGGGCTGACGCTCACGCGTCCGCTCACCGGTCTGCTCGCGGGGCTCCTCGTCCATCCGGCGGATGCCGGGCTGGGCGGAGAGGGTCAGGGTGTCGCCCCCGGCGTCGAAGGTGCGGCCGGCGCGGCGCTCGGCCGCGACGATCTGCATCTGCCAGTCGGTCAGCCGCGAGCGCTGCTGCTGGTTGAGCTCCATCCCGCTGCGGTTGAGCCAGGCGATGTAGACCTTGGCTTCGGCGAGTTCGCCAGCGTCGATCGCCCGCGAAGCCTCGTCCATCGCGCCCGCGATCATGGGGGCGAGCTGGGCGCGTCGGACCTCGATCCGATCGCGGAGCTGCTCGGCACGGACCAGGTTGGCGCCGGGGAGGTCGTCCATGTCGAGCACGGCGTCGACCTGTTCGAGGGCCCCGCGGAGGTCGCCCTCCTTCAGGGCCAGCTCGGCCCGCTGGATGCTCAGCTCGTCGGCGGGCAGGGCGCGGACGCGTCGGCTCGCCTCGGCCAGCAGGCGGTAGCCCCGGTCGCGCTCGCGGTCGGCCAGGGCGGCGCCCCCGCCCTCCATGAGCTTCATCAGGATGGCCCGTGCCTCGACGGGGCGGCCAGTCTCGATGAGGTCGCGGGCGGCGGTCAGCGCCTCGGGGGCGCTCAGCGAGGCACGCTCGTCCGCCCAAGGCCGCTCAGAACCCGAAGCGATCGCGGGGAGGCCGATCGAGAAGGCGGCAGCGGCCGCCAGAACGGTTCGAACTGTCCGATTGGTGCGCTTCATGGCCGATCTCCATCCCGGTCGCGGGCAACGGACAGCGACGCCCGGTCTGCGACCCATGTGCTTGTCTGATTGAAGAACCCGGGCTCCGCGTCAACGGGGGGTGTGGTGCTTCCGCCGAGGGACGCCCGTGCGCCCCTCACCGATTTCGTCCGCGCCTGGAGCCGACCGAAGGCAGGTCGTGTGATCGGCACCCGGAAGGGTCTCCGGCGAGACCCCGAGCGGCATTGCCGCCGCGGCCCGGGAAGATACTCCCCCCCGGCCGCCAACGCAACCCGCCCCTTGCGCGATCGGTTATCCGAGCCACCGGACCCGGTGGATCCGCGTATCGGGGAGATCAGAGAGCATTTCCGACGCCTCTTGCCTCCGCCCCGCCAGCCAGCGTTTGAGGGTTTCGGGCCGGACGCGGTCGGCGCTGATCGTGACCAGATCGATCAGCGAGGCCTCGTCGAGCCCAAGCCTCCGGATTGTCGCTTCCTGGCACCCTTCCTCGGCGCACCGGAAGTTCGGCGCTTCCATCAGCACCTCGGCGTACTTCGGGTCCGGGTTTTCTTCGGTGTTCACCCGCACCAGGCAGCGCCAGGCGGTGACGCCGAGGTCGCGGCCGTCGTCGTCGGTGTTCGACTCGATGTCGATGTTGAGGGTCAGCCGCCATTCGTCGCGCAGGCGCTCGACGACCTCGTCGACGCTGAGGAACTCGGGCTTGTCTTCGGGCGCGAGCAGGACCGAGCGGTGCTCGTGGTCGGCCGCGTCGATCCCGACGGGGTCCTCGATCTGTTCGAGGTCGAAGGAGCGGAGGATTTTCTCGACCCGCTCGCGGTCCTCTGGGGTCACCCGCAGGACGAGGTTTTTGTGCTCGTCGATCACGAGGTAGATGAACGGATCGTCGCACATGGCGCCGAAGCCGCAGAGCCCGTCCTCGTACAGAAAGGGCCGGTAGCGTCGGACGCCGTCGATGAACCGGTCCAGCCCAACGAGTTCGTAGGAGATGAACGGGTCGATCTCGCGGTAGGCGTCGCGCCCGAGCACATCCAGGATCGGGTAGACCCGCCCGGGCAGCAGGGGCAAAAGCGACGAGACGAGGGCCGGCAGCCGTTCGGACGAGACCACCACCTCGTAGGCGTAGCGGTCGGGCCACTCCTCCCATTCGGCTCCGTCCTCGGCGCTCTCGCCCCCGTCGGCGGGCTCGAAGCTCACGGCGAACCCCGGGCGGGGCGTCAGCTCGCTGGTGGGGAACACCCCAAGCGGGTAGCGGAAGCCAGGGACTTCCAGGCGGGTCAGCGAGTTGTCGATCACACACTGCGGCATCGGCGGCAAGCCTATATCGGCTCCCGACGCTACGCTCAGCTTCCTTATGGAAGCCCCAGCAAGCATCCTCGCCATCGCGATCGGCAACTCACGCACCCGCCTCGGCCTGTTCGACCCCGAAGGGCTGCACCGGCCCGAGTCGGTGGAGAATTCGGCCCCGTCGGAAATCGCCTCTGCCGTCCGGTCGAGGCTCGATGAGCAAGGCGGGGCGATGGTCGTTGTCGCGACGGTGAATCCCGCGCTGGCCGAGGGGCTGGAGCGGGACCTCGGCGAGGTGGGCGGGGGCGTGTACCGCATCGGGCGGGATGTCCCGATCCCGCTGCTGCACGATGTCCAGAGCCCCGAGCGGGTCGGGCAAGACCGCTTGCTCAACGCTCTGGGCGCGTATTCGAAGTCGAAGCAGGCCTGCTTGGTGATCGACGCGGGGACGGCGGTGACCGCCGACTTTGTCGATGGCGAGGGGATTTTTCAGGGCGGGGCGATTCTGCCCGGCCTCTCGATGATGCTGCGCTCGCTGCACGAGGGGACCGCGGCGTTGCCCGAGGTCGCGTTCACCCCCGTCGGCGCCGACCGGCCTTTCGGCAAGGTGACCGAGGAGGCGATGCGCCTGGGGGTCTATGCCGCCGTGCGGGGTGCGGTGCGGGAGCTCCTGGACCGGTACGCCGAGGCGTACGGGGGGTACCCGCGCGTGATCGCGACGGGGGGCGACGCGCCGGTGCTCTTTGAAGCGGGCGACTCGGTGGTCGAGCACATCGTGCTGGATTTGCAACTGATCGGGATCCACGAGGCCTGCCGGCGCCACGCCGAGGGCGATGACGGGCCATGACCGGCGGGGGCTGGCGCTACCGGGTCGCGACAGATCGCTCGCGCCCCGGGGCGGTCGGGGTGGTCGATCTTCTGGGCAAGACTGCGCGGCTCCAAGAGATCGGCCTGCCGAGGGTTGGGTCCGGGTTGATGGTGCTGGCGGACCTTTGGGGCGTGGACCGGGGGCTGGCGGTCTGCTGGTCGGAGGGGTTGGCCCAGGTGATGCCGCACGGCGGGCCGGCGGTGGTGAAGGCTGTCGTTTGCGAGCTCGAAGCCCGGGGCGTGGTCCGGGCCGGGGCGGACGATGAGGCCTTGGCCATCCTGTATCCGGAGGCCAGTGACCTGATCGAGGCCCGGATGCTCGCCGCGTTGGCGGAGGCACAGAGCCCGCTGGCGATCGACCTTTTGCTCAGGCAGCCGGAGCTCTGGCGGGCGGGGGGAAAGAGTGATCCGGAGCGGGACCGTGTGCTGGCGAGGCTGATCGAGCCGCCGCTGTTGGCGGCGGTCGGCCCGGCGAACATCGGCAAATCGACCTTGCTGAACACGCTGGCTGGCCGGTCGGTGGCTGCGGTCGCCGACGAGCCGGGAACCACCCGCGACCATGTCGGGCTGCTGCTTGAGGTCGGGGGGCTGACGGTGCGGTATGTCGATACGCCCGGGATCCGCGAGGCGGAGGGGGTTGAGGC
>SLFH01000310.1 GCA_007124345.1 Phycisphaerales bacterium
CCGCGGCCGCCCGCTGAAAGGGAGCAGCTTTGCCCGATCGACTCCAACGCCCCGACCCGCTCGCCCTCGCCCGGGCCGAGGCGTTGGCCCTGGGCGCAGAACACGGGCCGCCCCTTGCGGACCCGAGGCGCAGGTCCGGGGCGTTCAGAGCGGCCCGGCGCGCCTGGTGCGCAGCGCTCCGCCTGACGCATCACGAGTTCTGGCCGACGCCGCTCTTTCTGCTTCCCCTGTTCCCGTGGATCCTCTGGCTGGGCGTTCGGCACGGGGGGCTGCGCGTCTGCACCTGCGCCAACCCGGGGATCCCCAGCGGGGGCGGCGTGCTCGGCGAGTCAAAGTCGCAGATCCTCGACGGGCTCAACGACGCCGCCGAACATGTGCTGCCCGCGAAACTCGTCGAGGCCGGCCCTCCGCCAGAGCAGCGGGCGCGCAATGCCGCACGCATCATCGAGGGCGAGCCCGAGCTGGGCGGGTACCCGATCGTGCTCAAGCCCGACGCCGGAGAACGGGGCTACGGCGTGGCGATCATCCGCTCGTCCAACGAGCTCGAACCCTACTTCCGGCGCATCGACGGGCCGGTCCTCTGCCAGAAGTACGACCCCGGCCCGTGCGAATTCGGCGTCTTCTGGATCCGCGAGACCGAAGCGATCAACGACGAGAGCGTCTCGCCGGCGGGCCGGATCTTCTCGGTGACGCGCAAGCGGTTCCCGATCATCGAGGGCGACGGCCTGCACACGCTCGAAGAGCTGATCTTCCGACACAAACGATTCCGCAAGCAGTCGAAGCTCCTGCTGCTCCGGCATCGCGGCCGCCTCGGATGGATCCCCGCCGAGGGCGAGATCGTCCGCCTCGGGCACGCGGGCAACCACGCACAGGGCGCGATCTTCTCCGACGGCGGCGATCTGGTCACCCCAGAACTCTCGACGAAGATCGACGAAATCGCCCGTTCATTCCGCGGCGTCGGGGGCGGCGTGCTCGACTTCGGGCGCCTCGACCTGCGATGCCCCAGCGAGGACGACCTCCGCGCCGGGCGCCACCTCGCGATCATCGAGGTCAACGGCGTGTTCAGCGAGTCGACCAACCTCTACGACCCCGACCGCTCGGCGCTCTGGGCGTACCGCGTGCTCTTCGGACAATGGAAACGCCTGTACGAGGTCGGGGCCGCCCGCAAGCGGGCGGGCGCGACGCCGATCGGCGCCGCCGAACTTCTGCGCACGATCATCGAGCACCGCAGATCGCAAAGAACGCTCTGGACGGGCGCGTAACGCTCAGGCGGCCAAGCGATCGAGCAACGCTTCCAGTTTGCCCGCGTGCGACGCGTCTTCTGCGTGCAGTCCGAGGGCGGAGGCGACCTGCTCGGCCGACGCCTCGCCGAGCGTGAACTCGTAGGCGACCAGCCTGCGCCCCTGCGAATCGCACAGGTACGCTCGGGCGCTCGCCCCGATCGAGTGCAGCTCGACCTGCGAGCCGCCCAGCATCACGCGGTGCACCGCCGGCGCGTCGACGCCCGGGGTCTGGAGCACCATGCGATCGACCTCGCTGTTGAGCAGCCGGTGCGACCGCTCGGCGAGGCGACCGATCCCCTCGATGTCGTCGGCGACCTCGGAGAAGATCCCGATCAGCTGGCGGTACGAGGCGACAGAATCCCGCACGATCCCCGCCAGAGCCTCGGCGTCGATCCCGAGGTGCCTCGCGGCGATGTCCGCCGCCGGCGCGTCCGAGACCGGCTCTGCCCGCTCGGTCTGCAGGCGGACCATGCCGGCGTAGTACGCCAGCAGGTGCAGCCTCCCGGTGGTCGTGCGCGCCTCGCCACCGATCGCCGGCTCGGTGTGATGGCGGGCGATCGGGCTCGATAGGACTTCGGGCAGGTTCCAGACCCGCGCGATCGCCTCGCCGACATCCGCGTGCGTGCACTCGAAACTCGAACGCTCGTGCTCGTACAGCTCCGTCGGCGATAGAGACTCCGCCAGCGCCGGGGCGTAGCCGGCGACCAGGCGGGGCATCAGCGGCACACCCGAATCCATCGCCAGCCCGACCAGGAACGCCTCGGACTTCGGTGCCGCGCCCGTGTGCTCGGCGAGCTGCTCCATCAGGCAGGCGCGGTAGACCGACTCGCCCCAGATCCGACGCGCCAGCGCATCGGTCGGCGAACCCGCCGAGCGGCTGAGATAAAAGCCCAGCGAGAGCGAGCGGATCCGGTCCAGGCCGATCAGCACGCACGCGCGCTCGATCGTCGTCACCCCGCCCCGCTGCGAAAAGTGGGCGGAGTTCGCCAGCTTGAGCAGGCGACCGGTCAGGGCGGCGTCGGTGCGGATGACCTCGGCGAACTGGTTGATCTGGGCGTCGGGGTCTTCAACGAGCACGAGGATGCGTGAAACGACCTCGGGCTGCGTGCTGATCACGCAGCGACGGACACACTCGGTCAGCGCGTCGACCATCGCGCGGGCCGCTCGATCGTCGAGGTCCTTCCGGATCCGCATCAAGCCAGCTACCCCCCGTTCCTGCCCTTCCGCCCCAACTTCAACCCGGAGCCGCACGCGCGGACCGGGAGCCCCCGTTGAAGCGTTCCTTGTCTGATTTCGGCAGATCGGGCGGGGCGGTCCAGCCCGAGCAGGGAATCCACCCTCTGTCAGGGCTGCAGACGGGTTGCCTCCCACGCCCCGCCCCGCATGGAACCCTGGCCCCCGTCCGGGAGCAATTCCCGCGTCCAGCAGGCCCGATCATGCACCCGCCCCGGCCCCCCGACCCAGAGCTCGACTCGTGCCGCCCAGAGCCGGAAGCCGCCCCAATGCGCCGGCCTGGGGACAAACACATCCGCATTGGACCGGATGTCGTCGACACGCACCTTGAACCTCGCCATCGCCGCGGACACCCGATCCAGCAGCTCCTGGCGCGACCCGACCGGCCTGCTCTGGTCGCTCGCCCACGCCCCGATGCGGCTTTCCAATGGTCGCGAGGCGAAATAGGCGTCGCTCTCAGCCGCCGGGCTCTGGACGACCGGCCCCTCGATGCGGACTTGGCGGTCCAGGGCGTCCCAGTGGAAGACCGCCGCGGCTTTGGCGGTGTCGCGCAGCGCCCTGCCCTTGCGGCTCTCGTAGTTGGTGTAAAAAACGACATGTCCCGAGCCCTCGTCGAGATTCTTACAGAGCACGACCCGAGCCGAGGGATTGCCGTCCCGATCGACCGAGGCGACCGTCATCGCGTTTGGGTTGGGCTGGACGCGCCGGTCGTGCGCCTCGTCGAACCACGCCCGGACGATCGGGAACGGATCGGCGGGGAGCGGGTCGGGCAGGAGCTCGGGCGGGCTGTAGGCCTCGGAGACATCGCTCTGGTCGGCTGGCATGGGCAAGGGTATTCGGGGGGAGGCCCGAGCGGATGTCAGCCCCGCTCCGGGCAACCGGTGGAGATACTGTCGGATGCGGGCGCTTGCGCCCGATTGCGCTCGATTGCGTGCCGACGCCGGACCGGGGCGGGACAATGGCGATCCGCGGTCCGATCCGGTGTCTCGGTGCATCGGACAGCGCGGCCAAGGAGGGCCCATGAGCAGCATCGCCGCCGGCGGACGCAGACGCAAAGACGAAGGACGCCCGAAGGTCGACGCCTCGACGGTCGGCAGGCTGTTCGACCGCCTGCCCCCCCACGCGCCCGAGGCGGAGATGGCGCTGCTGGGGTCGATGGTGCTGGGGCCGGAGGTCATCGCCGATGTGCTGCACATCGTCAGCCGCCCCGAGCAGTTCTTCATGCCGGCGCACGGGGCGATCTTCCGCGTGCTGGTGGACACCTACAACCGCCACCGCTCGGGCGACCTGGTGCAGCTCGTCGACGCGCTGCGTGACGCGAGCGTGCTCGACGAGGTCGGGGGCGAGGCGTACCTCGTCCAGCTCGCCGAGAGCGTGCCGACCGCCAGCAACGCGCCGTACTACGCGCGGATCGTCGCCGACAAGGCCCGCCTTCGCTCGCTGATCGACACCGCCGGCACCATCATCTACGACGCCTACCACGCCGGCGACCTGCGGGGCGAGGGGCTGACCGAACTCGTCGATCGCGCCGAGACCGCGATCTTCGAGATCGCCGAGCAGGACCAGACCTCCGAGCCTGCCGTACTGGGCGACCTGCTCCAGCAGGAGCTCGAACGCATCGAGGCGGCCGAGGGCGGGGGCATCAGCGGGCTGCCCAGCGGGTACGACGACCTGGACGCCAAGCTCCGGGGCCTGCAGCCGGGCGAGCTGATCATCGTCGCGGCCCGCCCCTCGATGGGCAAGACCGCCTTTGCGCTCAACCTCGCCGAGCAGATCGCGCGCGGAGGCCTGACGCCCTGGGACAGCTCGGCGGGCAGAGAGCCGATCCCCGTCGCCTTCTTCAGCCTCGAGATGAGCAAGTCGTCGGTGACGCAGCGTCTGCTCTCGGCGTTCTCCGGGGTGCAGGGCACGCTCTTCCGCGACGGCTCGCGCATCAGCCCCGAGGACTGGGAACGCATCATGAAGGCGTGCAACTCGCTCGCCGAGATGCCGCTGTACATCGACGATTCGCCGGGGCTGACGGTGATGCAGCTCCGCGCACGGGCGAGGCGGATGGCCTCCCGCTTCAAGATCAAGTGCATCATGATCGACTACCTCCAGCTCCTGACGGCGCCCACCGCGGCCCGCGAGAGCCGCCAGGTCGAGGTCTCGACGATCAGCCGCCAGATCAAGGCGCTGGCGCGCGAGCTGAATGTCCCGGTCGTCTGCCTGGCGCAGCTCAACAGAGGGACCGAGCAGCGCGAGGGCAACCGCCCGCGCATGAGCGACCTGCGCGAATCGGGCTCGATCGAGCAGGACGCCGATGTCGTCGCCCTCCTGCACCGCGAGGAGTACTACCACATCAACAACCCGCGCTGGATCGAGGAACACCCCGACAAGAAGGGCCTCGCCGAGCTCATCGTCGCCAAGCAACGCAACGGCCCCACCGGCGTTGTGAAGCTCACCTGGGACAACACCACCACGCGATTCAAGAACTACACCGCCCAGTCCGGCTACGACGAGATGGCGTCGTTCGACAACCCCGTCTACGAGCCCAAGCCCCAGCCGGGCTACACCGGGACGCCCGCCCAGCCACCTCCACGCCAAGGCGGCGCCTTCGCCCCCGGCGGGCGCACCGGACCGGCAGCAAACCACCGCGACGGGGGCGGCCCCGACGACGACACCGGAGCGCCGTTCTGAACTCATCCCGCGCCGTACCGCGTGCCATCGGCCTGGGCGCCGCGGCCTGCGCCCTCGCGCTCTTCGGCTGCGCATCGGCGGACAATCCGTCCGAGCCCGGCCAGCAGCAGGACGGCCCCGGCTTCGTCCTCGAACCCGAGGCCGAAGACCGCTCGCTCCGAATCGACATCGTCCTGACCGACCACGAGGGCGGACCGATCGAGGGCGTCCCGTTCGCGTTGATGGCCAGCACGCCCCTCGAAAACCCGGCGGAAGCGATCGCCGAGCCGACCGACGCCGCGGGGCGCACGACGATCCGCCTGAGCTCGATCCCCGCCGGACCCCGCGTCTTCCGCATCGTGCCCGGGATCGACTTCTTTGAAGAGGGAACGCTGCAGGGTGTGCCGCTCGACCCGGCGCTCGCACGCTTTCATTTGCGCGAGGCGTACACGCTGCGCCCGCCCGAAGCACCCGCAAAGCAGGCAGAGTTGAATATCCGCGCAACACCCGCCACCAGCCTCCGCGGCACATTCAGCTTCAACGACTCAACGGAGCGCCCCGCGACCGGCAACTTCCTCGTCTTCAGCTCGACGAATCCGACCGACTACGAGCACCACACGGTCGACGAAGACGCGTTCTTCATCCCGAGGCTCTCCGCGACCGAACCGGGCGCGCTCGCCTTTTTCGTGCCCGAGGCGCGCGAGACCCCCCTGCTGCTGTTTCCGCCGGGAAGCCTGCCGCTGACCCGGCCCGAGCACGACGCGGGCGAGCTGCGCTTCGAGGCGCCGGGGGCGACGGTCCCGCTTTCGTTCACGCACGGCCCCGCCTCGATCTTCGACATCGAGGGCGTGCACATGCACGACGCGGTCTTCTACTGGATGTTCGCGAGCTGGATCGCCGAGGACGGCACGCACGCGTATGTCTTCCAGACCGCCGACCCCGACGGCCGCACCGTCCACTGGTCGGCCGAGGGCGAGACCCGCGTCGCGCCCGGACGGTACTTTGTCGTCCCCGGCAACGCGGCCTACGGCGACGCGATCACCGCCGGGGTGCTCGGCAAGATCGCCCGGGGCGAGCAAGGCCGGCTGGGGGAGACGGGCGTGCCGTGGGTTGAAGTTCCCGATGGGCACGAAGGTGCGTTTGCATACACGATCGATCCGGTTGAAGTCGTGGATCGGTTGATCAAGGCGATGATCGACTGACGCTCGCCAAGGACTCGCTCGATGCTGCCCAAATCACCGGTGTATACCGATTGCTTCAAGGACATGGGGCACGACGGCGTCCTGAAGATCGAGGCCTTGCCGATCAACGGGCTGCAGAGGCTGCGCCTGATCTTCGAATCGTGCAATTCGCCACGGCCTCAAGGGGTTTGGCTGCGATCGGACAATTCGCTGCTGATCGACGGACAAGAGTTCGCTACCGCCGAGTTCTGGGCAGACGCCGGGCGAGACC
>SLFH01000407.1 GCA_007124345.1 Phycisphaerales bacterium
ATCAGATCGTTGAGGGGCAATCCACGACCGGAATATCTCTTCGCGATCGCAACGACGAGCCGCAGATTCGCACGGATCATGCGCTCACGCGCCACCGGGCAATTCTCGTACATGACCTTCGCGCCGAGTTCGCGTTCTTCCTCGGCGGTCAACAACGGGGTCCGATGGATCTCCCGCAGATAGACCTGAAGGTCCGACTGCACAGCTCTCTCGCCGCGAGCGATCTCTCCTCGCTCTCTCACTGTTCTACCACCTTCCGGGCGAGTCCATCCAATAACATACTGCAGGATCGCGCCCGTGTCAGCAAGTTTCCGATCCGATCCGCTCGTTCCGGCGGTTCCATCGACGCCTGAACTTCCCCGCTTGACGGCCGTCAACCCCCCTGCCCCGGGAGGGCGTGAAGCTGGGAGGGCCGGGTGTTCTGGGGAGATCCGAACCCGTCCGGAAAACCGCCATGACCAAACAAGACCCTGCGTCCTGCGGATCGGCGCGCCCGATCGCCGATTCCATCCATACTGTGAGCGACATGAACCCCGACCTGTCGGACATCCTGTCGGAGTGGCCCTACCAGCCCGGCCGCCTCAATGTCAGGCTCATCAAGGGGAAAAATCAGGAACCGAAAATCCAGATACGCCTCGACCTCGGCATCCTCCAGATGGAAGTCGAAGGACGACCCGACGGGCACCAGCCCTTCGGCTACGGCTCCCTCCTGGAGTACTACGAGGCCCGGGCCGACGGCGCCGAGCCCCCGCCCGACGAGGTCGACGCCGAGGAACCCTTCTCCCTCGACGAGCGCGATGTCCGCGCCCTGCGCGAAGAGGCCGCCCAGTACTACCACCGCTACATGGCCCTGCTCGCCCTGGAGGACTACGAGGGCGTGGTCCGCGACGCGACGCGGAACCTGCGGGTGCTCGACTTCGTCCGAGAACACGCCACCAACGACGCCCTGATCCAGGAGCTCGAACCCTTCCGCCCCTACATCATGATGGTCAGGGCCCGGGCGATGGCCAGCCAGTCCCTCCGCGACAACGAGCCCAAGGCCGCGGTCGTCGCCATCGAGCAGGGGATCGAGGCCCTCCGCCAGCACTTCGACAAGACCGGCCACCCCGAGCTCTTCGAGCAGTCCAACGAGGTCGCCATGCTCCGCGACATGCGCGAATCCCTCCTGCCCAAGCTGCCCGTCAGCCAGCGAGCCGAGCTGCGCCAGCGCCTCCAGTCGGCCTTGGAGCAGGAGAACTACGAGCTGGCCGCCATCCTCCGCGACGAGCTCCGCAACCTCGGCGAGGACCAGCCCGGCCCCGCCCCCAGGAAAGACGGCGGGCAGATCTGAGCCGCCGGACCTGCGCCGGCGGGGCCTGCCGGGCCCCCCCACACGGGCCGAGAACAGAATTCCCGCCAATCTGCTGGCACCCGGCGGAACCGGCGTTACCTTTTACGGATACGACGGCGGCCGAAGGCCCGGACGGGCCCGATACTGCCGTCAACATTATCGGAACTTTGCGGGTGGGACGCGTGTCCCTCTCCTCCCCCGACTCGCTCACTGTTCTCAGGCCGCCGGCTCTTCTGCAGTCGGCGGCCTGTTGTTTTGCGCCGAGGCGACCGCAACACGGACCGCCGACTCCATCGCGCGCAGGCGAATGAACCCGACCCTTCGCTTCGCTCAGGGATCGGCGTCCAGGGGGCGGGCATCGGCCTTGAGTTTCAGATTCCCAACGCGGCGTTCACTTCGCTGCGCATCGCGATCGCCGCGTCGTTGACCGCGCTCTTCCAGTCGTTGCCCGAAGCTTCGGGGTAGATCACCGATCGGCTGGCGGTCACCAACACACCCTTCTCGTACGCGGCTTTGGCCGAGGGGCGGACCATCGCGTGCAGATCGTCGGCCCTGCCCCCCTGGGCGCCGAAGCCGGGGACGAGGAAGACCTGGTCGGGCATGGCGACCCGGAGCGCCGCGGCGTCGGCCGCCTTGGTCGCCCCCACCACCGCGCCCACGGCGCTGAGCCCCCGCGCCCCGGTGTGGGCCCGACCGAACTCGGCGAGTTCGCGGGCGACGAGTTCGGCGACCGTGCCGCCCCCTTCGAGCCTCGCCCCCTGGATCGCATCGCCCTCGGGGTTGCTGGTGCGCACGAGGGCGAAGACCCCGAGCCCCGCGTCGAGATAGGGCGAGAGCGTCCCCGCCCCGAGGTAGGCGTTGGCCGTCACGGCGTGGGCGCCGCTGGCGGCGATCCCCGCGGCGTAGTGCCCGGCGGTCAGCCCGATGTCGCCCCTTTTGGCGTCCAGCACGACGACGAGCCCCGCCTCGCGGGCACGCTGGATCACCCGCCAGAGCACGCCGACCCCCTCGGGCCCGTACCGCTCGAAGCAGGCGGACTGGGGCTTGACCACGCCGACAGCGCCGGCGATCGCCTCGATCACGCCGCAGCAGAAGACCTCGATCGCGTCGACCGGCGAGCGACCCTCGCGCACTTCGGCGGGCAGGCGCTCGGCGACGGGGTCGAGCCCGGCACAGATCGGGGAGCCCGAGCGGTCGAGGGCCTCGGCGAGGTGGTCTGCAAAAACGGCGGCCTTGGTCATCGTCACGCCTCGTGGTCGAATCGGGGGATCTGGTCGCGTCGTCCGATCTGGACGGCTGATCGGATGCTGGTCTTCCCCTACACTCGCGCGAGCATAGCCACCCGGACCCGACCATGGACCTCGACACGCCCGTGCATCTCGACCTCAAGAAAGACCGCGGGCTCGCGATCGAGTGGTCCGACGGCACGGCCTCGTACTACTCGGTCCGCTACCTCCGGCGGATGTCCCCCTCGGCGGACATGCGCCACCTCCGCGAAGAGATGCAGAAAAACCCGCTGACGGTCCTGCCCAGTTCGTCGGGAGGCGGAGGTTCGGGCGAGATGGTCGCCGAGTCGGCCGAGCTCGTCGGCAACTACGCGATCCGCATCCGCTTCTCCGACGGGCACGACACGGGGATCTATTCCTGGAAGTACCTGCGCGAGATCGACCCGGAGCGCCAGAAGCAGCAGCCGGGCGACCCGCCTCCGGGCGCTTCGGCGTGAGCGAGACGCCGGGCCAGGACGGTCGCGACGCCGGCTCGCCGCACCCACTGCTCTCGGCGCCTTTGGTCGATCAGCCGGGCGTGGGGCCCAAAGCCGCGGGCGATCTGGCCACGCTCGGGCTGACCCGCGTCTGGCACCTGCTGACGCATCTTCCGATGCGCTACGAACGCCACGAGGCCGAGGCCCCGGTCGCCGAGCTCGAGCCCGACCGCATCGTCTCCGCCCGGGGCACCATCACCGCGACACGGCTCGCGGGGCGTGGGCGCAAGGCGCGCTACGAAGCCGTGCTGATGGACGGCGACGGCCGACTCGACCTCGTCTGGTTCAACATGCCCTTCATGCGCGACAAGGTCCGCGTCGGCGACCGCGTCCGCGTGCACGGCAAGACCAAACAGCGCGGGCCCGGCCTCCAGATCGCCAACGCCAAGGTCGAACACCTCGAAGGCGAAGAAGCCCCGCCCGAGGACGAACGCGTCCGCCCCGTGTACCCCGCCAGCGAGCGGATCAACTCCGCGCGGATCGAGAAGATCGCCCAGAGCGTCCTGCCCGGCGCGATCGGGGTCATCGAAGACCATTTGCCCGAGTCGTTCCTGCGCGAGCGGAAGATGCCGGCACTGGGCGAGGCGTACCGGCTGGTGCACTTCCCCGAAGACGATGACGACGCCCCACGCGGGCGCCGGCGCCTGGCCTACGACGAGCTGTTGCTCTTCCAGCTCGGCGTGCAGCTCAAACGGGCGCACCTACGCACCGCCCTGCGCGCCCCGGCGCTGAAACACTCGGCCGAGATCGACAAGCACATCCGCTCCCGCTTCGGGTTCGAGCTCACACCCTCGCAGGACAAGGTGCTCGAAGAGCTGGTCGCCGACCTCACCCGGGAAGTGCCGACCAACCGGCTGGTGCAGGGCGATGTCGGCTCGGGCAAGACGGTCGTGGCGCTCTACGCGATGCTGATGGCGGTCGCGGGCGGGCACCAGGCGGCGCTGATGGCGCCGACCGAAATCCTCGCCGAGCAGCACGCCGCCGGCATCGGCCGGATGCTGGAGGGCTCAAAGGTCCGCGTGGGTCTGCTGACGGGGGCGAAGAACGCCGCCGAGCGCACGGCGTTGCTGGAAGACCTGCGCGAGGGGCGGATCGACATCCTCATCGGCACGCACGCGCTGCTGACCGACCGCGTCCGCTTCAAGTCGCTTGGCGTCGCGATCATCGACGAGCAGCACCGCTTCGGCGTGCATCAGCGGGCGATGCTCCGCGCCAAGGAGGACGACGAGGGCTCGACTCCGCACATGGTCGTGATGACGGCGACCCCGATCCCGCGGAGCCTCGCCCTCACGCTCTTCGGCGATCTTGATGTCTCGACGATCGACCGCAAGCCGCCGGGACGCGCCGAGATCAAGACGCGCCTCGTCACGCCCGAGCAGCGTGCGAAGGTCTACCAGTACGCCCGCGAGCGCCTGGACCAAGGCGAACGGGCGTTCGTCGTCGCCCCGGCGATCGAGCAGGGCTCGACCGAGACCGCCGCCGTCGGACCCCTCGCCAAGGAACTCGCCGAGGGCCCGTGGCGCGGCGTCGAGATCGGGATCCTCCACGGCCAGCTCCACCCCCGCGACCGCGAGGCGACGATGGAGAAGTTCCGAACCGGCGCGATCCAGGCCCTTGTGGCCACAACCGTCATCGAGGTCGGCGTCGATGTGCCCGAGGCGACGATGATGCTCATCGAGAGCGCCGAACGCTTTGGCCTCGCCCAGCTCCACCAGCTCCGCGGTCGCGTGGGCCGAGGGGACCAGCCGAGCCTGTGCGTGCTCATCGGCGCCCCCACCACCGACGATGCGATCGCGAGGCTGCAGGCGGTCGCCTCGTCGAGCGACGGCTTCAAGCTGGCCGAAAAAGATTTCGAAATCCGGGGGCCGGGCGAGGTCTTCGGCTCGCGCCAGTCCGGGGCCGCGCCCTTCCGCGTCGCTGATCTTGCAAGAGACCTCGAACTCCTGACCATGGCCCGGCGCGACGCGGCGGACTGGACCCGCCGCTCCCCCGCGCTGGACGCCCCGGACGAGGCCCTGCTCCGCCGACGCGTCGCCAAGGCCCACGGCGAGGCACTCGGCCTCGCCGATGTCGGCTGAGCCCAAACCCCTCGGGCCTGCGGAAGTAGGGCTGGCGGCGTCCGATCAGATCTTTCTTCACAATCCGGCGCTTCCGACACGAAAGCCGGTGCACTATCCTTGTCCTCAGATGACAGATTCAGGCGTCCAGGCAAGGCTCAAGATCGTGGTCGGCTCGCGCTCCATGCGCGAGATCGCCGAGATCACCGGCGTCCATCAGGAGTCCGCCCGGCGTTACATGCGCGGCAGCACCCCCAGCTTGGGCTTCCTCGAGAAGCTCGCGGGCGGCTTGGGCGTGAACCTGCACTGGCTGGTCTCGGGTGAGGGGCCGATGTACGCCGTGGGCAGCGCCTCGCGTCTCGCCGGCGCCGGTCCCGACGAGCTCGGCCCCTTGGTCGAACAACTGCTCGCCCGCGTCGAAGCCCTGGAAAACATGGTCGACCGACTGCAGGACCGCCTCGACGAGCAAGACCGCCGCCTGGGCATCCCGACGCAGCAGATGGGACGGCTGTCGGCCGAACGGGGCCGCGCCACGCATCGCTCTTCTGAGAGCGACAGTCACTCGGGCCTCTAAAGAGGGCCTGTGAGCGGGTCCTGTGAGAACAATCGCCCCGGCGATACGATCGACGCATGAGCTTCAACGCCGACCTCGCCCAGCGCCTCGAACAGATCGCGAGCCTGCTTGAACTGACCGGCGCCGACCGGTTCAGGGTCAACGCGTACGCCAAGGCGGCGCGCGTCGTCGGCGACCAGCCGCGCGATCTCGCCGAGCTCGCCTCCGACCCCGCTGCCCTGACCGAGATCGAGGGCATCGGCAAGAAGATGGCCGAGAAGATCGCCGAGTTTCACGAGACCGGCGAGATCGCCGAGCACAAGGAACTGCTTGAAGAAGTCCCTGGCGGTCTGCTCGACCTCTTGGAAATCCCGGGCCTTGGGCCCAAGACCGTCGCCCTGCTCTGGAAGGAAAAGAACATCACCGACCTCGCCGGGCTCGAAAAGAGCATCGAGGACGGCTCCATACTCGACCTGCCCCGCATGGGCAAGAAGACCGTCGAGAACATCAAGGCCGCGATCGCCTTCAGCAAGTCCAGCGGGCAGCGCCTGAACATCGGCGTGGCGATGCCCGTCGCCGAGGCGATCGTCGCGCAGATGCTGAAGGTCGAGGGCGTGAAGAAGGCCGCGTTCGCCGGTTCTCTCCGCCGCGGCAAGGAGACCATCGGCGACATCGACATCCTCGCCGTCGCCGACGATCCCGAAGCCGCCCACAAGGCGTTCACCTCGCTCCCCGGCGTGCTCCAGGTGCTCGCCAGCGGCAAGACCAAGAGCTCGGTGCGTCACACGCTCGAAACCGACGCCGACCGCTGGGGCAAGCTCTCCGACGCCGCGCCGGCGGTGCAGGTCGACCTCCGCGTCGTGCCCGAGGCGTCGTGGGGCGCCGCCATGCTCTACTTCACCGGCAGCAAGGA
>SLFH01000241.1 GCA_007124345.1 Phycisphaerales bacterium
CCCAACGCCTTCCTCGTCGAATACGACACCACCGACGGCTCGTACACCACCATCGGCAGCCTCGGCAGCGGCTTCTGGAACATCGACGGCCTCGCCTGGTGCGAGGACGGCGACTCGCTCATCGGCGTCAACGACTTCAACAACACCGTCTACGAGATCAACCGCCTCACAGGCGCAGCCACCGCGCTCACCGTCGCGCAGACAGGCCTCGGCCCGACCTTCGGCCTCTCGTGCAGCCTCCCCCGATGCTTCGCGGACTTCACAGGCTCGACCGATCCCGAAGACCCCGCTTACGGCAGGCCCGACGGTGTCGTCGACGCAGACGATTTCTTCTTCTTCCTCCAGATGTTCGCGGCGCAGAACCGCGTCATCGCCGACCTCAACGGCGACGGCACGGTCGACGCCGACGACTTCTTCCTCTTCCTCGACCTCTTTGCGCAGGGCTGCTGAGCCCGCCAAGGTCCGCAAACCCCGGCACGCATCCGCACGCGTCCTGTTCACACACGAACAGGACGCGTTTTTTTCACACCCAAGGCCCAGCCTTTTGTTCGGTCTTGATCCGCCTGTCCGCTTTCTCTACCCTGAATTAACGCCCGGTTCCGGTGGATTGCCGGCCGGGCCCGAACCCCAAGACCGGCGCACCCCTCGGGGCTGCGCCGGCGTGAACGAAGATAAACGATGAGAGGATCACACATGCGTATGCAGCGATTCGGAGCTGTCTGTGCCGCGGGCGTCGTCGCCGCGGCGGGCCTCGCTCAGGGCCAGGTTGAAGTCATCTACGCGGGCGATCCCGAGAGCGGCAAGACCCAGGTGCCCGGCAGGCCCCACCTGAACTTCCGCGCCCCGCTCGCGTCCTTCCAGCAGCTCTCCCACTCCTCTGACAGAACCCGCTGGACCTTCAGGGCCTTCGCCCCCGACGCGGCAAACACCACCATCGATGTGCTCATGTCCGGCACGGGCACGACCGGCGAGGCGTTCCTCTCCCGCGACGACAGCGCCGACTTCCTCCCCAACTTCACCGGCTGGGCCTTCTTCGACTCCGACATCGGCATCGCCAACGACGGGCGCGTCTACTTCGGCTACCGCGCCGACGGCGGGACCGTCACCGACGCCAACAACGAGGGCATCGCCGTCTTCGATCCCGCGACAAACCAGTTCACCGATCTCGTCAACGGCGCCGACATCGCCCCCGGTGTCCAGCTCATCGGCGGTACCGGGACCCTCGGAAACTCCCTCCGCGTCCTCGCGGTGGCGGGCAACGGGACATCGATCGTCTACGCCGGCAACATGAGCGTCGGCACCGGCAACCTCAACACCGCCATCTGGCGCGGATTCCCGTTGGAAGGCCAGCCCCTCCTCCAGAAAGGCACGGAGCTCGCCCCCAACGACTTCCTCAGAACGGTCTGGGGCTTCTCATCGAGATCCGCCCTCTCCGGGGACGGTTCCTCGTGGGCGCACATCGGACGACTGAAGTTTGGCGAGAATCCTTTCGACCCCATCTTCCCCAATCGCGATGTACTCTTCGTCAACGGCGACATCGTCATCGAGGCCGGCGATCTCATCGGCCAGCAGCCCGTCGACGAGGTTCTGGCGGTCAACATGTCCGCCGACGGCGCCTGGTTCGCACGCGGCGCTTTCGAGAACGGCGACTCATTCGTTTCCCAGGGCACAACGCTCATCTTCCGCTCCGGCGACCCCGTGCCCGGCGGCCACGCGGGCGAGATCATCGACTCCGTCCAGAACCTCGACGCGCTCGACAACGGCGACAGGCTCTGGACTTTCTCCACAACCGGCCCCGACGGCGACTCGCAGGTCGTCGTCCTCAACGACACCGTCCTCGCTCGCAGGGGCGACCCGATCGACCTCAACGGCAACGGACAGTTCGACAACGACGCGTTCATCCGCGGGTTCAGCGCCAACAGCATCTTCCTCGGCGCCGACGACTTCGTCTACGCCATCATCAACCTCGAAGCCGGCGACGGAACCAGCCGCGGCAACGCCTTCGCGCGCATCTCAACAGACCCCGCGCCGACCTGCCCCGCCGACCTCAACAACGACGGCGTCGTCGACGCCGACGACTTCTTCCTCTTCCTCAGCCTCTTCGCCGCGGGCGACCCACGCGCCGACATCAACAACGACGGCGTGATCGACGCCGACGACTTCTTCGCCTACCTCACCCTCTTCGCCCAGGGCTGCTAAGAACCCGCAGCGGCACGACAACCGATCCGCCCAAAGACGCCCCGGCCCCGCGCCGGGGCGTTTTCCTGCGCCCCCCGCTACGCTCATGCCATGATCGACCCACCTCCGCCGCCCGGGCACATGACGCCGGACGAATTCCGCAAGCGCGGCGTCCAGCTCATCGAGTACATCGCCCGCTACATGGAAACCGTCCAGGACCGCCCCGTGCTCTCAAAGACGGACCCCGGCGACACCGCCGCGATGCTCCCAGAGCACCCGCCCACAGAGCCCGGCGGCGACGCCGAGTGGAACCGCATCCTCGAAGACCTCGACCGCATCATCCAGCCCGGCCTCACCCACTGGCAGCACCCCGGCTTCTACGGCTACTTCCCCGCCAACGCCTCGGGGCCGGCGATCCTCGGCGAACTCCTCTCGGCCGGCCTGGGCGTGCAGGGCATGCTCTGGCGCACGAGCCCCGCCTGCACCGAGATCGAAACACGCATGCTCGACTGGATGGCCGAGGCCTGTGAACTCCCCGCCGACTTCCGCTCGACCAGCGACAACGGCGGCGGCGTCATCCAGGGCACCGCCAGCGAATCCACCCTCATCGCCCTCGTCGCCGCACGACGGCGCGTCCAACGCCTCGGGCTGGAGGGCGAGCCGGTCGTCTACGCCTCGACGCAGGCCCACTCCTCGGTCATCAAGGCGGCGATGATCGCCGGCGTCGCCCGGGGCCAGCGCGACAACGAACGCGTCCGCCTCATCGAGACCGACGACGCCCACGCGATGCGGGCCGACATCCTCGCCGTCGCCATCGAACGCGACATCAAGGCGGGGCGGGCCCCGGTCTTCGTCTGCTCGACCGTGGGCACCACCGCCTCGACCGCGGTCGACCCGCTCGGCGAGATCGCACGGGCAGCGCGTGCCGTGGGCTTCAAGGGCTGGCTGCACGCCGACGGGGCGCACTCGGGGGCCGCGGCTGTCTGCCCCGAGCACCGCTGGATGCTCTCGGGCCTGGACCTCTACGACTCCTACTGCTTCAACCCGCACAAGCAGCTCCTGACCAACTTCGACTGTGACCTCTTCTGGACCAGCGACCGCTCGACCCTCGTCGACGCGCTGAGCATCCTCCCCGAGTACCTCCGCAACGCCGAGACCGAGTCCGGACGCGTGATCGACTACCGCGACTGGCAGGTCCCCCTCGGGCGGCGATTCAGGGCCCTGAAGCTCTGGTTCGTCGTCCGCCACTACGGGATCGAGGGCCTGCGCGCGCACATCCGCCACGCGACCGCCCTCGCTTCGGCCCTGGAGGCGAGGATCGCCGAGGACCCACGCCTGGAGCTCTGCGCCCCGCGCCCGTTCAACCTCGTCTGCTTCCGCCCCCGCCCCCTCCCGGGCGAGAGCTTCGCCGACACCGACGCCCGCACCGCCCTGCTGCTCGAACGCCTCAACGCGAGCGGCGAAGTTTTCCTGACCCACGCCGCACTCCCAGCGGGCGGGGGCGAGCCCGACCGCATCGTGATCCGTGCCGCTATCGGCGGGACCGCCACACGCACCGAGCATGTCCAGAGGCTCTGGGAATTGATCGACGCCGAGACCGACAGGCTGGACGACAACGGGCCCTTGGCGTGACACCCGAACCCCGTTCGGCTAGCCTCCGCGTGGTGAAGATCCTCCCCGCCAAGCTCGCGCTCCTGCTCATGCCCTTTCTCGGGGCAAGCGTGCTGCCCGGCTGCTCGATGCAGGGCGCAGCCCCGACGCCAGAGATCGGCGTCGCCCCCGGCCGCTACGCCGAGGCCTTCGAGGCCGCTCGCGAGGCGCTGATCGAGGCACGCTTCGATCTCGAACGGGTCGACGCCGCGGCGGGCGTCATCACCACCCGCCCCAAGCAGTCCGCCGGCGCGTTCACCTTCTGGGACACCGAGCAGTCCACCCCCGCGCAGCAGCTTGAAGACACGCTCCACCCCCAACGCCGCCTCGTCCGCGTCAGCTTCCTGCTCCCAGAGCCCCCCGACGACGACCGCATCGAGTCGCAGGCCATGGCCCCATCGCACCTGCCCGACCTGCGGCGCCACGACGACGGCCTGATCCTGCATGTCGAGGTGGTCATCGAACGACGCAACCGCCCCAACCGACGCATCGAGACCGAGTCCATCCGGCGCAGCAGTTCCTTCGTCGACGCGGGGCTCTATCCCCGCCGCATGACGCCCGAGTACTGGGTCGCCGTGCGTCGAGACACCCACCTCGCCCGTCGCATCGCCGGCAGGATCCAGGAGCGTCTTGGCGACGCCCCCCAAACCGCCGCGCGCCCCGCCTCCTGAGCCGTTCCGCACCGGCGCAAGAAAACCGGCCCGCCGAGGATGGCGGGCCGTCTGTGTTTCAATCGGTCGGTTCCGACTCAGACCGCGTCGCGGTTCATCGCCCGGGCGACCTCGCCTTCGTTCAGCGCCGCCTCGGTCCCCGTCAGACGCAGCGTCTGGCTTGCGAAAGGCTTCGGAGCGATCTCGATCGCGTCGGCGCCGCGATGGCGGATCCGCGTCCCACGCGGGAGGTGGCCGAGCGCGCGGGCGATCAGCTCGCCGCGGCTGGACGCGTTCAGCTTCCGGTGCAGGTTCTTGACATGGTCGTGCACCGTGTGCGGGCTGCGACCCAGCGAATCGGCGATCTGACGCACGCTCTTGCCGAGTGAGAGCTGGTCGAGCACCTGCTGCTCACGCTCGGTCAGCCAGTTGCTGGTCCCGGTCGAAACCGGGCCGACAGCCAGCAGCGTCCGACGAACCAGCAGAGGCAGCGTCGCGCCGAGCTGCTGCACATGGTGATCGTGCACCAGGCTCCGCGTCGGGGCGATCAGCGTCATCAGCACCCGGCCCTTCTCCGCCTCGCCGAGCTTGCCCACGCCGACGAGCAAGCCGCCGACCTGTATGTCGCCCATCACCTTGCCCAGAGGGCCCAGGCGCCAGTCACGCCCGCCGAGCAGACGCTCTGCGGGGCCGATCAGCGGCGACTGGCCGAGCTGATCGAGTTCGGGCGCAAAGCCCAGAGCCACGAGCCTGTCGGCCCGCGCCCTGATGCCCGCCAAGTCCGCGGACTCGACCTGATCGGAGTGGCTGGCGACGCCGACCGCTTCGATCGTGTCGATGACGCCGCCGCCATCGATCGAGCAGATGATGGTCACCGCGATCGACGCGTTCCCGATAGACGCCATTGCCTCAGAGGCGAGGTCCGCCCAATCGAGCGTCGCCACCGCCGGAAGGCCGCAGAGCGCCTCCGTCAATAGCGAGGTGCGCTCAAGCGTGCGCTGAAGTTCACGACCAGACTCGATGGACATGTGCAAGGCCCTCCAGATCTGAAGATCTTTTCACGAGTTTCCCGCCCCCGCGGGCCCGCGGGACCACCAGATCCCGCGATGAAAAAATCGGATTCTACCATCGGCTTTGGTGCACGAATCACCCTAGAAGACTACCGGATCAGGGCGTTCACCAGCCGCAGGAGAGGTTATCGTACATCCCGGATCGGGGGCTTGAGCAACCGAGGTGTTTTGCCCAGAGAAACCCCTAGAGATACGGAATAGTGCGTGAGCCTATCTCCTGACAGGCCCCGTAGTTCCCCTGGTTAGGGCTTCGGCCAAGACCGAGCGTCCCCCTCAGCGCCTACAACTTGCAGCAACGACAGGGACGGGCCCCGCGCGAGACCGATTCATGCACACACATCCCCAACCGTCCTCCGAACCGGCGATCCCCGCCGGCACGCAGCCTCGCATCCTGATCCTCGGCGCCGGCCCCACAGGCCTCGGCGCCGCCTACAGGCTCAAGGAGCTCGGGTACAAAAACTTTGTCGTCGTCGACAGAAACGACAAGGCCGGCGGCCTCGCCCGCTCCTTCACCGATGGCCACGGCTTCACATGGGACATCGGCGGCCATGTGATGTTCAGCCACTACGACTACTACGACCAGCTCTTCGAGAAGATGATGGGCGACGAGTTCACCCTCAACAACCGCGAGAGCTGGGTCCGCATGATGGACCGCTGGGTGCCGTACCCGTTCCAGAACAACATCAAGTACCTCCCCCGCGAGGTCGCCTGCGAGTGCCTCATCGGCCTCATCAGGGCCCAGGCGACCGGACCCGGCCCCGCAGAGGCCAGGAACTTCGGCGAGTTCATCGACGCCGTCTTCGGCGAGGGCATCGCCAAGTACTTCATGCGTCCGTACAACTTCAAGGTCTGGGCCCACCCCCCCGAGATGATGAACAAGACCTGGATCGGCGAGCGCGTCGCCGTCCTGGACTACGAGCGCGCCCTCCGAAACCTCGTCCTCGACACCGACGACTACGGCTGGGGCCCCAACAACCAGTTCAAATACCCCCTCAAGGGCGGCACCGGCGAGTTCTACAAGCGCATCGGCGACGCCGTCAGCGAGCACCTCTCACTCGG
>SLFH01000284.1 GCA_007124345.1 Phycisphaerales bacterium
TCTTCCTCTTCCTCCAGCTCTTCGCAGCGGGCGACATGCGCGCCGACTTCAACAACGACGGCGTCATCGACGCCGACGACTTCTTCGCCTTCCTCAACGCTTTCGCACAGGGCTGCTGAGCAACCGGCATCTTCCTTCAAGAGCAGACGCCCCCGCCACGGCAACGCCCGGCGGGGGCGTTCTTCTGCGCAAGCCGGAACGGCTCAAGCGTCGCCCGCGATCAGCCCGAAGAACACGCCCACAAACATCGCAAAGCCAGACCAGACGATGATGTGCCCGATCGCGCCGGCGCCCGTGACCACCGCGTCCGTCCCCGACAACAGCAGCCACAGCCCTCCCGTCGCCGCGAGCGAATAGAGCAGACAGACGCCCGCGAACGCCACCGCACGCCTCCGGTGCGACAAACGAAGCTCGGCGACCGACTGGCCCGGGCTGAGCGAGCTCTTGCGCCGGAGGTTCCAGTAGATGTACCCGAATGCGCCGGCGATCCCGACCGCGAAGGTGATCCCTATGCCGATCACGTCGCCGTTCTCGGCCATCTCCGTCCAAGCGTCGCCGAAGTCGAGCATAAAGATCGCGCCGATCAGCAGCGAGACCCAGACGGTCGAGTAGTGCACCGCGAGGCGACCGAGCGCGCCGCGCCGATGGGCCCGACGCTCCAGGTCGCGGGCGATCGACGAGGCCGGGGCCGTCAGATACCGGTCGAGGCACCACTTCAACGCGTCGCGCATCGCGTCAGCCGCCCCGGGCCGGCGGCGGAGCTCCTCGTACCGAGCATCCTCCACGAGCGCCACGACCCTGGCCTCCTCGTTGCGCCCCGAGGCGTCCTTCACCAGCCAGACCCATGTTTCTGTCGCGAGCTCGACCAGCAGCCCGCGATCCTCGCTCGCCGAGCGATACACCCCGTGCCCGAGCAGCCCGTCCAGCAGCGAACACCGGATCCCAAACGCCTCCGCGGCGGTCTCGACAGCCGAAGCCGAATCCAGCGACGATCTCCAGAGCACGCCGAGCAGATGCCTGCGCACCACATCCGCGTCGATCGAAGCGACGCGGGCCATCGCAGTGGCGAGTTCCTCAGGCTCGGCCCGCCGCGCCGCGGCATCAGGCCACGCCTCGGCGATCTCGCCCAGAAGCTCCGCCCAGTGCGACAGATCGCGGTGCATCGATTCGACGGCTGTGCCGAGCAGCTCCGCCTCCACGCGTGGCAGGGCGTCGGCCAGCCTCCCCGCCGCCTGATCGAGCGTGGCCCGCAGCGAGAGCAGCGCCTCTCGCGACCCGTCGAGCCCTGACCATGTCTCGGGCAGAGCACGCGAGACAAGCACCCGCGCACGGGCGAGCTGCTTGGCGAGCTCTCCCTCCAACTCAGCGAGCGTGCCCGTGCTCCACGCGGGGTAACCCCGCAGAACGAACGGTTCGTGCTGCGCCCCGGTCTGCTCGAGCAGGCCGATCAGTGTCCCGCGCGCCGCCGCACGCTCACCCGACGGATCCCCGATCAGGTTCGTCAGGCGCACCACGCGCTCGCGGAGATCCGGCGCGTCTGCAGAGAGCGCAGCGAGCTCCTCCCGCAAGCGTGCGCCATCGGCCTTTCCGCCCGCGCCGCCGAACACGGGCGCGGGGCATTGCTCCCCAACTCTCCATCGGGCGTCGGCCGCGGCGTTCGCGACCAACTGCGGGACATCCACCTCGACGCCGACGCTGTCCTTGTAGTTCCTGCCCGTGCACACGTTCCACAGCGACTCGAAGAACGAGGCGTGCGGGCGCCGCACCAGCGCCATCCGCAGCAGGGCGTCGGGCGCAAACGACGCCTCGCGCCGAAGACGCCAGCGGAGCTGGTGCTCCATCGCGTCCGCAAGCACCGACAGCACCGGGCTCCGCTCATCGGATGGCAGCAGCGCCAGCAGCACCCTCGTGTCGTCGATCCGATGGATCGTGCGCACATCAACGAACGACGACGCCCCCGGCCCGCCCCAGCTCAGCACACGCAGCAACACATTCGAGAGCAACGCATCGCCGACGGAAACCCCCTCGCTCTCGGGCGGCGGCAGCCCGCGCCGGCGCAGCACCGAAGCAGCCCCCCTCCCGGCGTTCAGGTGGCGAGCCGCGTCGAGCAGCAGCGCCGTCAGCAGCGCCCGCGTCGGGTCGTCGAACGCCGACCAACGCTCGCGCGACTCGATGCACGACAGCAGACGGTCGAGCAGGACGAGCTCCGCCGGTTCCGCATCGGCGCCGGCGAACATCGATCCCCCCGCGTCCGACACAACCACCCGCCGGCAGACCCATCCGATCACCCCGGCGATCGTCACACCCTCCGCCTCGGTCGCTTTCGCCGGCCCAGCCGACGCCTCCGCCGCCGCGCTCATCCACGACGGGTCTGCGCTCCGCTCCCTGCGATGCCAGAGGAGCATCCGGGCCGAAAAGAACGCCGACTCGAGGGGCTGGCAGGTTTCCGCGACGACGCCGAGCGCCGCGCTCCCATCCGCCTCGCCCAAGAGCGCCCCCGTCCTGAGCATCTCATCGACCCGGATCAGGCCCGCGACACGCTCGGCGTACGCCTCTGTCGGCAGAGCGCGCAGATTCTCGAGCTGCGCAAGAAACATCCTCCGCCAGCGGCCGGGCGTCGAAGGGCCCGCGCACTTGGCGAGCAAAGCGCCGTACCGCTGCAACACCGTCCGCCCCGCCTGGCCGGGCGATGAAGCCGGGGTCCGGTCCAGCGCGTCCTCGGCGATCGCGCGGACCGCCTCGTCCTCGGGCGATCCGTCGACGAGCAGCGCGATCGCCTGCAGCGTCACCGCGAGGTCCGCCGCGGACTCTGGGAGCACCGCCCGGCGCCCGCCCGCTTCAGTCGCCAGCGGCATCGGCGCAAGACCAATGCCCGCGTCGGGCATGCCCCGCGCAGCGCAGAGCAGGATCAAAACCCGCCGCTGCGTTCTTCCGCCGCCGAGACCCAGTGGCTTGTTCAGCGCCACCCCGCGGTCCTTGGAGTACCTCTGGATGTACGAACGCAACCGGTCCGATCGGTGCAAATGCCTGCCCATCGCGACCGCCGCGGGCTGGTAGAGATCGGCGACTGAAGCCCGGAAGAAGAAGGTCACAAACGACGCGAGCTGTTCGGACCAGACGCCCGCTCTCGCGATCACCTCAAGGCGCAGGCGGATCTCGTCGCGATCGGTCACCGAGGTCCAGTCCGCCCACGCCGCGGCGACCGCGTCGCGGGCGATCAACTCCGCGACACCCCGCTTGGCCCGCTCGCGATCGATCCCGGCCGCCTCGCACGCGCCGATCAACGACTTGGCGCTCGGGGAGCCGCCGCCCGCCAGCGCAGACTCGATCACCTCGTGCAGCGTGGAATGCCGGACTGTGTCATCGGGTTCGCTCATGCTTCCTTCGATCCTGTCTTGCATCCCGAACTCGATCGGTCCGACTCCAAACCCGACCCGACTCTCACCCGCGTTCGCCAGCATAGCCGCTCGCTCCGCCTTGTTGGGCGACCGCGAATCCACTACGGTGCTCACTCGCCTTCCGTCTTTCCCGCCCGGCGCGCTGCGCCCGTTCACCGAATCTGTGCCGCCATGATCCAACAAACGCAACACACCACGCACCCGCGTCCGCTCCTGCTCGCGATCCTGCTGGGCCTGCTCTTTTCGGCCTCCGCACGGGCGGACCTGCCAAGGGACGGCCTTGTCCTGATCGACTTCGACGCGAACTGGCGCTACCACGACAAAGACGAAGACCTCGGCACAGCATGGGTCCGCCCCGACTTCGACGATTCGGGCTGGAGCGAGGGGCCCGCCCTCCTCGGCTACGACACCGCCGACCGCAGAGGCCGCTGGCCAGAGCCCGGCCTGCAGACCGAGCTTCAGCCGAACCTCATCACCTACTACTTCCGAACGACCTTCGACTACGAAGGCCCCACCCAGGGCGTCTCGCTCAACCTCCAGCACATCATCGACGACGGCGCCGTCTTCTACCTCAACGGCGTCGAGCTCGGACGCACCGAGCTGATGCCCGAGGGCGACATCGCCCACAACACCCGCACCACGACCTGGACCAACCCGTCGATCGAGGACGCCGAGTTCGAGCTCGACCCGTCCCTCCTCCGCCGCGGGCGCAACGTGCTCGCCGTCAGCGTGCACAACCAGTCGCCCAACAGCAGCGACATCTGCCTCGGCGCAAAGCTGACTGTCACCGAGGACACGGCGCTCCCCCCCGCCCTCTACCTCTCATGGCAGCGCGACCCCACCTCCACCATGACCATCCAGTGGCATCTGGACGAGCACGACCACTCCACACGCCTCGTCTACGCCCCGGCCGGCTCGGACGACTACCGCGAGGCCAACGTCGACACCCACCCGATGGTCTTCAGCGACCGCCCCATCTACACCGCCGAGCTCACCGGCCTCCGCCCCGGCAGCGACTACAAGTTCCGCATCCTCCGAGAGCAGCGAGGCGCCTCCTCGCCGACCCTCCGCTTCAGAACCATGCCCGCGACCGCCGACGAACGCCCCATCCGCATCGCCGTCGGGGGCGATGTCCTCCACCGCTACGAATGGATGGCCCGGACGAACAGAGAAGCCGCACGCATGGACCCGGACTTCATCGTCTGGGGCGGCGACCTCGCCTACGCCGACGGACGCGAGGACCGCATCGACCGCTGGTACACCTTCTTCAGAGCGATGAACGAGACGCTCATCCTCGATGACGGACGCGTGATCCCCGTCGTCATGGGCATCGGCAACCACGAGATCGTCGGCCATTTCTATTGGGGCGCAGACCGAGGCCGCGACACCTACGAAGACACCGACGAATACCGCGAATCCATCGCCCCGTACTACTACAACATGTTCGCCTTCCCCGGCCACCCCGGCTACGGCGTGCTCGACTTCGGCGACTACATGAGCATCATCCTCCTCGACACCGACCACTCCGGCCCCGTCGAGGGAACCCAGACCGATTGGCTCGCCGAGACTATCGCGCAGCGCGACGGCGTCCCCCACATCATCCCCGTCTACCACTACCCCGCCTTCCCCTCAGTCCGAGACTTCTTCGGCGCCGTCCCCACGCGCATCCGTGAGCACTGGATCCCCCACTTCGAACGCCACGGCGTCCGCATCGCCTTCGAGAACCACGACCACGCCTACAAGCGCACCGTGCCCATCAAGGCCGAACGCGAGCACGCCGACGGCATCGTCTACATCGGCGACGGCGCATGGGGCGTCTCGACACGAGAGGTCCACGTCGCGGCCGAAACCCCCTACCTCGCCAAGTCCATCTCCGAACGCCACTTCATCCTGCTGACCATCAAGGGCGAGACCCAGGACCTCAAGGTCTTCAGCGAGCACGGCAACATCATCGACCACCACATCAGCCGGCCGAGACGCTGAACGGTTCTGAACGCACCACCGATACCGCACCGTCGTCGCTGATCCTGAGCAAACCAAACCGCTTCTTACCAGTGCTCGCGGCCCCGGCCGTGAGCACTGTTTGCTTGGCACCGCCAGCGCCGAAGGGAGCCCACAAAGTCTGATAAACAAATCCAGGGACGACGAATCCCGATTTCACAACCGGATCCGGATGTTCGGTATTGACCCCTTTCGCCCCATCCTGCAAAGTAATGCCCGAGAGAATTGCACCCGCTGTCGTGGGGGGTGCAGATGACACAATCCTGCATGAGGAGAGAAAACATGCGTTGCAATCCGATCGTTCTCGCGGCAGCCGTCCTCGCGGCGGCCTCCGGTGCCGCTTCGGCCCAGGGCTTCGCCGTCGTGCCCCAGGCCAACGCCAACGAACGCGGCAACGGCGGCCTCAACACCCTGACACGCGGTGACGGGTTCCCCCGCACCTACCAGCAGCAGTTCACAGAGGCCGAGCTCACAGCCCAGGGTCTCATGCCCGGCATGCCGCTTACAGGCATCACTTGGCGCACCAGCATCACAACCTCCAACGACCCGACATGGCCCCCGCCCGGCGGCGCTACCTGGGATGACTACGAGATCACCTTCGCCCAGGCCGCCAACCCCATCAACGCCATGAGCAGCACCTTCGCCGACAACATGCTCAACCCAGTAATGGTCCGAAGCGGGCAGCTCCACATCCCCGAGGGCACCTTCGCGAGCCCCAACCCCGCCGCACCGGACCCGAACCCATGGGGCTTCGAGATCCCCGTCGCACCGTACACCTACCAGGGCGGTGACCTCGTCGTCCTCTACTCCCACGACGGGAGCAATATCCCCGGCCATGTCTTCCTCGACCGCGTCGGCAGTGATGACGCATGGGGACGCGCAATCAGCGCCAGCAGCTTCCAGGCCCCCACCGGCGGCAACCCCACCGCAAGCTTCACCATCACACGCTTCAGCTTCGTCCCCGCACCCGGCGCCTCGGCGCTATTCGGGCTCTGCGGCCTCGTCGCCCTCCGCCGCCGCCGCTGAAGCGCACCCACCAAACCCGATCGGCTTTCCGAAGGCTCCCGTCCCAGTGGCGGGAGCCTTTTTCCGCGCCGGACCAAAGACCGAATCCGCCCACCGAGGGGTTGACACGCCCGCCGAGATCAGGCAAAGTAAGACCGATTCATCCGATTCGGCCCTCGTCGTGGGGGCCGCGACA
>SLFH01000126.1 GCA_007124345.1 Phycisphaerales bacterium
ACCGCCGTGCTCGAGCTCGACCTCGCGGAGGTCCGGCCCTCGCTGGCGGGCCCCCGGCGCCCGCAGGACCGCGTACTGCTGGACCAGATGAAGGTGCAGTGGCGCAAGGACCTCGTCGACACCTTCAAGAAGCGCGTCCCCGAGGAAGCGGTCGACCTGAACACATGGGCCGGCGAGGGCGGCGACACCCTGACGGCCCAGGACAACCCCGACCCCAAGTCCGACAATGACTCGGGCGTCGTCCGCGTCAGGCTCGGCAAAGAGAGCCACCCCGAGACCCCGGATCAGGAGGTCGCCCTCCGTCACGGCTCGGTCGTCATCGCCGCCATCACAAGCTGCACCAACACGAGCAACCCCGATGTGATGGTCGCGGCCGGCCTCGTCGCCCGCAAGGCCCGGGCCCTGGGCCTGACGCGCAAGCCCTGGGTCAAGACCAGCCTCGCGCCTGGCTCGAAGGTCGTCACCGACTACTTCGACAAGGCCAACCTCACCGACGACCTCGAAGCCCTCGGCTTCCACACCGTCGGGTACGGGTGCACCACATGCATCGGCAACTCCGGGCCCCTGCCGACCGAGGTCGAGGAGGGCGTCAAGAGGGGGGATCTGGCCGTCGCCTCGGTCCTCAGCGGCAACCGCAACTTCGAAGGACGCGTGCACCCGGCGGTGCGGGCAAACTATCTCGCAAGCCCCCCGCTCGTCGTCGCCTACGCCATCGCCGGCACGGTCGATATCGATATGAACCAGGAGCCGATCGGTGTCGACAAGAACGGCAACGAGGTCTTCCTCAAGGACATCTGGCCGACGCAGAAAGAGATCCGCGACCTCGTCGCCGAGTGCGTCAGCCCCGAGCAGTTCAAGAGCAAGTACGCCAATGTCTTCACGGGCAACGAGACCTGGAACGAGGTCCCTGTCAGCACCAGCGAGCTCTACCCGTGGGACGACGACTCGACCTACATCCAGAACCCGCCGTTCTTTGAGGGCATGAGCCAGACGCCCCCCGGCGCCAAGCCGATCCGCGGGGCGCGCGTCCTGTGCTACCTCGGCGACAGCGTCACCACCGACCACATCTCGCCGGCGGGCGCCATCGCCGAAGAGACCCCCGCCGGGCAGTTCCTCAAGTCCAAGGGCGTCTCGAAGCGCGACTTCAACAGCTACGGCAGCCGCAGAGGCAACGACCGTGTCATGACCCGCGGCACCTTCGCCAATGTCCGCGTCCGCAACACCCTCGCCAAGGGCGAGGACGGACACATCCCAGAGGGCGGCTGGACGCGCGACTTTACCCAGGGCAAGGGCTGGGACGCCCCAGTCCGCTACATCTACGACGCCAGTCTGAACTACAAGAAGGCCGGCACGCCCTTGGTGGTGCTGGCGGGCAAGGACTACGGCATGGGCTCCAGCCGCGACTGGGCCGCCAAGGGCGCCGCCCTGCTCGGCGTCCGCGCCGTGATCGCCGAGAGCTTCGAACGCATCCACCGCAGCAACCTCGTCTTCATGGGCGTGCTGCCGCTGGTCTTCAAGAACGGCCAGAGCGCCCAGAGCCTCGGCCTCGACGGGACCGAACGCTTCGACATCCACCTGAGCGACCCGATCGAGCCGGGCGGGGATGTGAAGGTCGTCGCGACCAAGGCCCACGGCAAGGCTGTCGAGTTCGCCTGCAAGTGCCGCATCGACACCGCGATCGAGGTCGACTACTACACCAACGGCGGCATCCTGCACACAGTCATCCGCAAGAAGCTCAACGAGGCGAAGCAGGGGGCCAGCGTGCGGTGAGGGCCGAATACGATCAACCTTGAGGTCAACCGCCGATAGAAGCAGCCCCGCGGGACTCCACGGGGTTGTTTGTTTGGTGGGTACGCAGGGACAGGTCGGCACGGGCTTGGGTCGAGACGGTTTCGCGAAGCGCCCGAACGGAAAATTGGTATGCTCTCCGCCGGGAGCGGGCCATGACCACTGAAGCCGGAGCGTCAGCAGTTGATGGGGGCGGACGGCAAGCGCCGAAAGACTTTCGCGGCGGGCTGCGTCGCGCGTTGGCGTTACGAGAACGGCGCAGGCTATGGCCCGAGATCGTGCTCGTGCTGCTTGTCGGCGTCGTCCTTCCGCTTTCGTGGGCGCTCAGTTCGTTTCTGCCGATGATCGGGCTCGATACGATGACCGAGCTCCATGTGCGCGCCATCGTGCATTCGCAAAGCGGCGAGATGCCGCCCTACGAGTACGAGGCGTACGGGTTCGCGTCCGAGTCAGACATGCGCGACGCGATCCGCGAGGCCCAGGGCGCGCAGACCATGATCGGGATGCTGGCTCTGCTCGGCTCGTCGGCGTGGGTCGTGGCGGTGGTGCTGCTGGTCTGCCGTCATTCCCGCGTCCGAGCTGTCCGCGGCGTTCGCGAGGTCGGGATCCGCTTCGACAAGCTTGCGCGAGATCTGGGGATCGGCGTGCTTGCGGCCGTCGCGGCGATGATGGTCACCATGTCTTTGCACTATGCGATTGTCTATATCGCGGAGCAAACAGGACTGAGCCGGCGTCTCTGGTTCTACTCGGCGTACTCATGGGAACACCAGCGGTTTGTCGGCGCGATCGGGCTGCTCGTCGGAGGCGTCGCGCTGCTCGCCAACAGCGTCGCGGAGGAACTGGTCTGCCGCGCGTACCTGATCTCCCGCCTGCAACGGGTCGGGTTGCGCCAGGTGCACGCCTTGCTCGTCTCGTCGGCGCTGTTCGCGTCGTACCACATCTACTACGGCGTCGGGGGCGTGATCGACATCTTCGCGTTCGGTCTCGTCATGGGCGTTGTCTTCATGTGGACCGGTCGCCTACTCCCTGTGGTCATCGCGCACACGCTGTACAACTTTGCGCTCTTCGCGTTCGTCGCATGGTTCCCGGACGCCATTGCTGCATGGAGTGGACCGTGAGCCCCGCCCGCCGAAGCCCACTCGCGCGGCCGAGCCGTGTGATGCGACGATGCCTCTTCGCCGAGTTCGGCGTGGTCGGGATCGCCGTTGTGATTCTTCTCGTGAGCTTGTCGTTTCCGGCGCTGCTTCTGATGCTCGGAAGCGATGATCCGTACTACGCCTACTTTGATGAAGGCCTCTCGGTACAGCCGGTGGGCGAGTTCGACACCACCTTTCGGACACTCTCGATCGCGAATCCGATCGGCGTCGTGATCGAAATGGGCATGTACAGCGGGATCGCCGGCGCTCCTTCGATCGACGCGTACACCGTGCTCTACGGCTACACGCCCTCCCGCGCCGTCGTGACGATCGGGGCTTCGCTTACGATCGCGGCGTTCTTTGTGATGCTGGTCTGCGTCTTCCCGCTCAAGCGGGGCAGGGGCATCGGGCGAGTCGGGCTCGGCCCGCTCTGGCGAGACTCGTATCTGCTGTACACATTCGGGCTCTTCATCGCCTTCGTCGGCATCGGCTCGCTGCACCGCCTGATCCCCGGCCCCGAGTTCCGCGAGATGTTCGGGTGGATGACGGACGAGATCTCGTTGGTCGGAGGTGACGGGGCGCCGACATGGCTCGTGCTGCTGGCGGTCGTCGTCGCGAGCGTGACGACAGAGACAATCGCGCGAGGCTATCTCTACGGCCGACTGCGCCTGGCCGGGGTCAGCGTGCGCTGGGCGATTGCGGCTTCGGCGTTTGTCTATGCGGTGCTCACCCTGCCGCTAGGCTTCGGAGCCATGGTCGCATTGGCGATCTACAGCATCCCCGCCTGCCTCGTGTTTCAACGGGTCGGCAGCCTGACGCCGCTGATCCTCGCGGCGATCCTCGGTCACACTGCGTTGCTCATGATCGGCGTTGCCGCGTGATGCGGGCTCAGGCCGTTCGAAAGCCGCCCTCACGCCCCCGGCCAGAGCGGGCCGAAGATCAGGCCGCTCGCTGCGGGCTGGCCTTCACTCCGCGGCCTTACCTTCGCGGTTGATTGCGTGCGCCGTGCAGCACGCGAATGACGACGACGGCTTCCGGTTCAGTCGTGTAGTAGATCAGATGGTTGGGAAATCCGTCGACCGGAGTCCATCGGGTAGATCGAAGGGCTTCCGCGTCGGATCGGATCATCGCACCTCGGAACGGGGCGTCCTTGAGTTTGTGCAATGACTTCTGGAATGACTGTGCAAAGCGGTTCGCCGCTTCAACACTGCCTTCAGCGATGTAGTCGGCGATATCCAGCACATCGCGATCGGCCTCCGGAGTGATCACGATCCGGATCGTCACCCCTCCGCGCCTCGGTTCTGGACTCGCTCGGCGATCCGTCGTTTGAGGTCCGACCAGTACCTCTCGTCGACCTCGATCGGCTCGCCGCTGTCTAACCCGCGAAGTAGTTCTTCCTCCAGTCGCCTCCGGCGTTCTTCGTCCTCCAAGAGCCGGAGTCCTTCGCGAACCACCTCACTGTCGCTGCGGAAGCGCCCCGAGGCGACCTGGCGGCGGACAAACGCTCGCTGCTGCTCAGAGATCGAGACATTCATTGTCTTGCGGGTTGGCATAGGCAAAGTATGTGATCCATCCGTGGCTGTGTCAAATATTGACACAAAAGTTATCGGTCCGGGTGGTCACCGCCCTCAAGCCCCCGGCCAGAGCAGGGCGAAGATCAGGCCGGTTGCCGCGGCGTACACCAAGCCGTCGATCGCGTCGGTCACGAAAAAGCGCAGGCGCTTGCCGAACCAGAGGCCGTTCATCATCCCGCCGAGCACATACACCAGGACGCCGCCGGTCGCGACGAGCTGGAAGACCGCGCCGAACTCGGCGCCGGGCGTACGCGACGCGCCGGCGATGTACGCGATGACGATCGAGACCACGAGGAAGTAGAGGAAAGTCAGCCCCATGTTCCGAACCATGCTGGGCTTGGCGGGAAACAGATTCAATGTGCCCCAAGGGCCGGTGTCGTACAGCGCTTTGAACCGCTCGGTCTTGTACTCCTTGGGGTCCTCGCAGTTGGGGAACATGTAGCTTCCCTGCGGGATGTCGAGCTTGCGCAGCGCGTCGAGCACCTCGTCCTGCAGCGGCAGGCAGGCGATGTCCTTCTTGTGGTGCGGGGCGAGCGTCCAGAAGATCGAGCTGAGGATGAACAGCACGACGCCCGAGACGACGATCGGCAGCCAGAGCGCGAGCAGGTCGGTGGCCATGGTCAGGGTCTCCATCGGCGGCCGGGCCCGGCCGCCGCGAGAGCATACAGCATTCGTGCGTATTGGAGATGACAGGGTCTTCTGCCCCTGGTCGGGGTCTTCGCCCCTCCGCTTCCGACGCCCGCGATCCGCCGGGGTCATCCGATCGCCCTCCGTCCCCGAAACCGCTTACGATGGGTGGCGTGCAGAAGAAACAACCCTCCGAGTTCGCGGCAGAGATCATCCAGGGCAGCGCCAGGGCGCTGGTCGCGGCGTCGGTCGAGCGGATGTTCGCCAAAGACCCGTCGCTGCCGGTCCGCTGGGGGTCGGGGGCCTTCCAGAAGTGGGTCTCGGAGTTGCACGCCCGGGTCGATCAGCTGATCTCCGCCGCCCGACTGCACCGCCCGGCGGTCTTTGTCGCCAACACCGACTGGGCCCGGCGTGCCTACGCCGCCCGAAATGTCGAGGAGAAAGACCTCGCCCTCGGGCTGATGTGCCTCGCGGAGGTGCTGGAGGAGGAACTGCCCGCTCCCGCGGCCGACGCCCTCCGCCCGTACTTCAAGGGCGCTCTGGCCCACTTCGGCACGCCGCTGGAAGACGAGCCGAGCCCGCTGGATCGCTGCGGGGAGTACACGGATCTTGCCGTCCGATATCTCACGCGGCTGCTGGAGGGCAAGCGTGAGGTCGCCAGCCGCCTGATCCTCGACGCCGTCGCTTCGGGCGTCCCGGTGGACCGCATCTACCTGCAGGTGCTCGGCCCGGTGCAGGACGAGATCGGGCGGCTATGGCTGGCGGGCGAGGTGCATGTCGGCGAGGAGCACTACTGCACCGCCTCGACGATGCATGTGATGAGCCAGCTGTACCCCGTCATCGCCGCGGCCCCCAAGCGCGAGGGGCGGACGGTGCTGGCCGCCTCGGTCGAGGGCAACGCCCACGAGATCGGCATCCGCATGATCTCGGACTTCTTCGAGCTGGCGGGGTGGCGGTCGATCTACCTCGGCACGAGCATCCCCGCCGATGACCTCGTGCAGACGATGATCGACTTCGAGGTCGATGTGGTCTGTCTCTCTGCGATGCTGACGGTCCACCTCGATGTCGTCGGCGACACGATCAACGCCGTCCGCGCCGAACCGAAAACGGCCGACATCCCCGTGATCGTCGGGGGCAAGGCGTTTTTGCTCGACACGGAGCTCTGGAAGGACCTCGGCGCCGACGGCTCGGAGCGGCATCCCGTCGATACGGTCGATCTCGCCGAGAAGCTCGTCACCAGAGGGCGCGCTCGGCTCTGATCTCGGCGACATCCACGCGTATATTCCGGTCCTCGCGGCCCGGCGACGTGCCGGCCGCTCTCGTGCTCATCGGGAGACGCCAATGGCTCGCGCCGACGCCATCGCCGGAGCCGGATCCGACCGCCGCGAGCGGGCGGGCGATGAGCCCGGGCGTCTCTCGCTGGTGTCGCGCCTGGCGCTCAGCGTCTTTGGGGCGATGATGCTCGGGTTTGCGGC
>SLFH01000193.1 GCA_007124345.1 Phycisphaerales bacterium
CGACGATGTCTTTGGTCGCCAATTCGACCGCGTCGAGCGCCGTGAGGACTTCTTCGGGCAGGCCTTCACGCCGCCCGATCACGCGGAAGCGGATGCCCTCGCGCACGAGCGCTTTGAGCTCGCCCTCGCAGTAGGCGACGCAGAGGTCCATCAGGGCCTGCACCTCGTCGGCGGGACGCTTCCAGTTCTCGGCGCTGAACGAGTAGAGCGTGAGGGCCTCGACGCCGAGGCGTCCGGCCTCCTCGACGACCTTGCGGACCGAGAGCGCGCCGCCGCGGTGGCCGAAGATGCGTGGGAAACCCTGCTCTCTGGCCCAGCGTCCGTTGCCGTCCATGATGATGGCGATATGGCGCGGGATCGCGCAGGGGTGCACATCGGGCAGGCGGCCGAGCGGATCGGCCTTGGGGCAGAGCCGCCGCATTTGCGCGACGCGTGCGAGGGCGTCGGGATCGCCCGCGAACCGGCTCACTGCTGGGCTGGGAACGGTCCCGGACTTCTGGCTGATCTGCGTCAACGGCTCCTCCTCGACTCGCCCAAGGACTTCACCTTTCCATCGGCGAGCCCGCCCCATCGGCATGGCCTTTTCTGACCCTGTGCTTCCTGCGGCGATCTGTCGCAGCGCCTTATCCCCGGATCGTCTGCTCCCGGTCCGGGCCGACGCTGATCACCTCGGCGGGCAGGCCGACCCGCTCTTCGATGTACGCGACCAGCCTCGCGGCGTTCGGCGGCAGCTCCGCCCGCGTGCGCACGCCAGAGATGTCTTCTTCAAAGCCGGGCAGCGACTCGTACACCGGCGTCGCCCCCGCCAGGGCGTGCCCGTCGGGGATAAACCGATCGGTGTCGCTCCCGTCGGTTAAGCGGTAGCCGACGCAGACCTTGATCTCGTCGAACCCCGCGAGCACATCGAGCATCGTCAGCACCAGCCCGGTCGCCCCGTTGACCATCGCGGCGTAGCGGAGGGCGACCAGGTCGAGCCAGCCACAGCGACGGGGGCGGCCCGTCGTGGTGCCGTACTCGCGCCCGCGCTCGCGGATCCGCTCGCCGATCGCGTCGTCGAGCTCGGTGGGCATCGGCCCGGCGCCGACGCGGGTGCAGTAGACCTTGCTGACGCCCAGAATCCTGCCGATCCGCTGGGGCGGGACGCCCGTGCCCGGGCCGATCCCCAGCGCCGAGCAGACCGACGAGGTGACGAACGGGTAGGTCCCGTGGTCGACATCCAGCAGCGTCGCGTTGCCTCCCTCGAACAGCACCCGCTTGCCATCGCCGAGCATTTCGTGGAGCAGGTAGACCGTGTCAGTGATCATCGGGCCGAGGCGTTCGCCCAGGGTCAGCAGGCGGTCGGTCTCAGCGCCCGGGTCGAAGGCGTGGGCGCCAGAGCCGTTGAGACCCCTGAGCAGGGCGTTCTTGAAGACGCAGGCGAGCTCAACCTTACCGCGAAGGACATCGGGGCGGAGCAGGTCGCCCATGCGGATGGCGCTGGCCCGCTGGGCCTTGTCGGCGTAGGCGGGGCCGATCCCGCGCTTGGTCGTTCCGATCTGGCCCGGCTGCAGAACGGTGCTGCCCGCCCTGGCGCCGCCCTCCTGGGCCCGGCGGAGTTCGTCCTCGCGGACCTGGTCCTCGTGCTTGTGGTAGGGCATCACCACATGGGCCCGGTCGGAAACGACGAGGCCGGAGGTGTCGACCCCGCGCTCAGAAAGCGTGTCGAGTTCCTTGAGCAGTTGCTCGGGGTCGACCACGACCCCGTTGCCAATCACAGCCTTGACGCCGGGATAGAGGATGCCCGACGGGACCAGGTGGAGGGAGTACCGCTCGCCCCCCACGACCACGGAGTGCCCGGCGTTGGCGCCGCCGTTGTATCGCACCACGGCGTCGTGGTCGGAGGCGAGCAGATCGACGATCTTGCCCTTGCCCTCGTCGCCCCACTGGAGCCCGACAACGGCTGTCGCGGGGTTTGTACGGGTTTGGTCCATCCGGGTCCTCGCGTGTTTGGGCGTCCTTGCGGGAAACAGCCCGAAGGCTAGCCGTTCGGGGGGCGGGCGTCCCACCTCCCCGGCCGATAACGCCCGGGCCCTGCCGGCTTTGCGGCGGGACCGGACTGTGCCGTCGAGTTGTGGTCCGATCCTCGGTACCCGGACTCAGGATCGGCCCCCCCCGGGTCGATGCGGTGTCGTCGGGAAGACTCACAAGCCCGCGGAGATCGGCATGCCCTCACAGAACAGTGTCCAGTTGATGTGCCCGAATCTCGGGTGCCGCCGGATCCTGGCGGTGCCTGTCTCCGCCCGCGGGCGTGCGGTCCGCTGCCGCCACTGCCGGACGATGATCCGCGTGCCGGGCGATCCGGTTGGGCCGGCCTCGACCAAGGGCGACAAGGGCCGCTGAGGCCCCAGACCGAACACAACAGTTCAGAAGAGGCCGCCCTCGTCTTCTGAGTCCTCGCGCTCTGGGACCTTGACGCCGACATGCTCTGCGCCGCGCTGGGTCAGCATGCGCCCTCGACGTGTCCGGGCGAGGAAGCCGATCTGCAGGAGGTAGGGCTCGAGCACATCTTCCAGCGTGCCGGCGTCCTGATTCATGGTCGCCGCGACGGTTTCGAGCCCGACCGGGCCGCCCTTGTAAACCTCACCGATCACGCGGAGGTACGCGCGGTCGAGCTCGTCGAGGCCGAGGGCGTCGACGCCTTCAAGGCGGAGCGCGTCTTCGACGATCGCGCCCGAGAGCTCGCCCCCGGCGCGGACATCGGCGAAGTCGCGGACGCGCCGGAGCAGGCGGTTGGCGATGCGGGGCGTCCCGCGTGAGCGGTCGGCGATGCGTTCGAGCGCCCCGTGCAGCCCGGCGCCCCCGCCGGCGGCCATGCCCAGCAGCCCCGCGCTGCGCGACAGGATCTGCAGCAGCTCGCCCTTGTCGTAGTAGCGCAGGTGGTGCGTCAGCCCGAATCGCGAACGCAGGGGCCCCGAGAGCAGGCCGGCTCGCGTCGTCGCGGCGATCAGCGTGAACGGCTTGCACTTGATCTGCACCGTCCGGGCGTGCAGCCCGCTGTCGACGGTGACATCGATCCGGAAATCCTCCATCGCGGGGTAGATGAACTCCTCGACCGCGATCGGCAGGCGGTGCACCTCGTCGATGAACAGGACATCGCCCGCTTCGAGCCTCGTCAGGGCGGCGACGAGGTCCGTCCCGCGTGCGAGGGCGGGGCCGCTGGTGACGGCGAGCCGCCCGCCCATCTCGTGGGCGATGACATGCGCGAGGGTCGTCTTGCCGAGCCCGGGCGGGCCGTGCAGGAGGATGTGCTCGACGGGCTCGTTTCGCCGCTGGCAGGCCTCGATGGCGATGCGGAGGCGCTCCATCAGCTCCGGCTGGCCGACATACTCCCCGATCGAGGAGGGGCGGAGGCTGAGCAGCTGCCGCTCCTCCTCCTCGCCGACCGCCTGGGCCGAGATGATGCGCTCCGTCGCCATGGAGGAGAGGATACACGGGGAGGGAGGTGTAGGGCGTGGGGTGTCGGGACCCCAAGCCCCATCTCACCACGCCCCACACCTCACCTACTACCATGCCCCCATGCCAGTTGAATTCCAGCACCGAGTCCTGCCCTGCGGGATCACTGTTGTCGCCGAGACCGATTCGGCGGCCGAGTCCGCGGGCGCGGGCTTTTTCGTCAAGACCGGCGGGCGCGACGAGCCCAACGAGATCGAGGGCGTCAGCCACTTCCTCGAGCACATGATGTTCAAGGGGACCGAGGAGCTCTCGGCCGAGGACATCAATCGGGGGTTCGACGAGATCGGCGCCCGCAACAACGCCTACACCAGCCACGAGATCACCTGCTTCTACGCCCATGTCCTGCCCGAGGCGATGGAGAAGAACATCGAGCTCCTGGCGAAGATGATGCGACCGGCCCTCCGCCAGAGCGACTTCGACACCGAGAAACAGGTCATCCTCGAAGAGATCGCGATGTACAAGGACGACCCGTTCTGGGTCGTCTACGAAGAGACGATGCGCCGGCACTACGCGGGGCACCCGATGGGCCACCGCGTGCTCGGCTCGGTCGAGAGCATCACGGCGCTGACCCGCGACCGGATGCTCGGGTACTTCACCGATCGCTACTCGGCGGACAACACGGTCGTCTCCCTCGCCGGGCGCGTGGACTTTGACAGCGCGTGCGACCAGATCCAGTCGCTGTGCGCGTCGTGGCAGCGGACCAAGCCCGCCCGCGACAACAGCCGCCCGCCCGTCGCATGCGAGTCGTTCGTCGAGAAGTCCGACCGCGTGAACCGGACGCACCTGCTGGCGTTCGCCGACGGGCCGGCGATGGACGACGACCGGCGGTACGCCGCGGCGTTGCTCGGGCAGATCCTGGGCGGGCCGGACAACAGCCGCCTGCACTGGGCGCTGGTCGAGACGGGGATCGCCGAGCAGGCGGTCGCCGGCTCGGACCCCCACGACGGGTGCGGGGCGTACTACTTCTACGCCACGGGCGCCCCCGAACGCGCCGACGAGATCTGGGCGACGATGCAGCAAGAGATCGCCGGTCTGCACGACTCTCTGAACGAGGACGACCTCGCCCGCCTCCGCGCCCGTTTCGCCACGACCGTCACGATCGGGGGCGAGAGGCCCGCCGACCGGATGCAGCGGCTCGGACGGATGTGGGCGTACCTCGGCGAGTACCTACCGCTGGAGGTCGAGCTCGACCGGATCAACCGCGTCACGCTCGATGATCTGCGCACGACGCTCGAAGCGTTCCCGCTGGACAAGTGCACGCTGGGCAGGCTGGAACCCGCCGGGGCATAGATGCGGTCCGGGCTCAGCGCCCGATGCGGCCACGGGCCATCGCCCGCTCGATGTCGCGCCTGGCCTCGCGCTCGCCGATGGCGCGGCGTTTGTCGGACTGGCCCCGCCCGATGCCGACGCCAATCTTGAGCTTGATGCGTCCGTCGGCGTTGAAGAACATCTTCAGGGGCACGATGGTCGCCCCCTTCTGCTCGACGGCACTGGCGAACTTGTCGATCTCGCGGTTGTGGGCGAGCAGGATCCGGTCGTGCACGGGCTTGTGGTTGGCCGGGCCGGCGGGCTGGTACTCGGCGATGTTGACCCCCACCAGGATCAGCCTCGGCGCGCGCGGGTTGACGCGCACATACCCCTCCTGCAGCGAGACCTTCCCGTCGCGGACGCTCTTGACCTCCGAGCCGGTCAGCACGATGCCGACCTCCAGCGTCTCGCCGATCTCGTAGTCGTAGCGTGCGCGACGGTTCTCGATCGTCGGCGTGCCGGTGCCCTGTTTTTTCTTCTTCCTGGCCATGGGTTGGGCCGGGAGTCTAGGAAGCCGCGGACGGCTGCCGCGTGACTCAATCGCCCGAGAGCAAGGTCCGCGGGGAGCGCCCGGAGGCGAGCGAGGCGCGGAAAGCCTTTTCGAGCCTGGTCTCCCGCACGCGGGTCTCGTCGGGCCGGATCGGCACAATCAGGCTGAACATCGAGCCCTGCCCCACCGCCGAGTCGACCTGGATCTCCCCCTGCAGGATCGTCGCCAGTTCCCTGGCGATCGCCAGGCCCAGACCCGTGCCGCGGTGCTCGCGCGTGTGCCCGGTCTCGACCTGATGGAACTTCTCGAAGATCCTCGCCTGCTCCTCGGGCGGGATGCCCGGGCCGGTGTCGATCACCGAGATCCGCACCGCGTCGGCGTCCCCGGCGCTCGCGGCGATCAGACGCTCGGCCCGCACCGTGATCCGCCCCGGACGCCCCGTCCGCTCGGCCGGCTCGATGAACTTCACCGCGTTGCTCAGGAAGTTGAAGATGATCTGCTGGAACCGCTTGGCGTCGGTCCGGAGCACCGGCAGCTCGCGGGGCACATCGACGATCACCTCGATCCCCTTGCGCGAGGCCTGAGGGTGGATCAACGCCGCAAGTGTCTCGCACGCCTCGCGTAGGACCAATGGCTCGAAACGCAGCTCGACACGCCCGGCCTCGATCTTGGCCATCTCCAGCAGGCTCTCGATCATCTCCAGGAGGCCCTTGCCCGCGTCGACGATGTTCGAGAGATACCGCAACCTCTTGGCGGTGTGCGCGTTGTCGGGGTTCTCCTTCGCCTCCTGGCTGGCGATCTCCTGGAGCAACTCCGCGAAGCCGATGATCGAGTTCAGCGGCGTGCGCAGCTCGTGGCTGACATTGGCCAGAAAATCCGCCTTGAGACGGTTGGCCTCGTACAGGACGCTGTTGGCCTGAGCGAGCTCGTTGAGTTTGAGGTCGAGCGCCCGGTTGACCGACCGCTGCTGGTCGTGGGCGGTCTGGAGCTCGCTGAGCATGCTGTTGAATGCCTCGGCGAGCTCTTGGTACTCGTCGCCGGTCTTGATGTCCGAGCGTGTGCCCAGATCGCCGCCCTTAACCTTCTCGGCCGTCTCGCGGAGCTGGCGCACGGGGCCGAGCACGAGCTTGTGCGTGATGAGATAAAAGACGACGATCGCCGGCGCGAGGACCACCAGCCCGGCGCTGAGCTGGTAGACGGTGTTGACCACCAGCGCCGTCGCCGTGTCGTCGGAGCGCTGCTCGATCACCAGCAAGCCCGCCAGGCGTTGCCCACCCTCG
>SLFH01000293.1 GCA_007124345.1 Phycisphaerales bacterium
CGGTGTCGCGGGTCAGTCTACCTGCAAGCGGGCCTCGGCGGCACGCGCGTGGGCTTCGAGCCCTTCGAGCCTGGCGAGGCGTGCGGTCTCGCCGATGAGTTCGGCCGGGGCGTGCTTCATGTTCAGATAGGTCCGGACGCGGAGGAAGGAGAAGACGCTCAGGCCGGCGCTAAAGCGGGCGGTGGCGCCGGTGGGCAGGGTGTGGTTCGGGCCGGCGCCGTAGTCGCCGAAGACTTCGGCGGAGGCGGTGCCGATGAAGATCGCGCCTGCGTGGCGGACGCGGGCCGCCAGAGCGTCGGCGTCTTGCGTGAGGATCTGCAGGTGCTCGGGGGCGAGGCGGTCGGCGATCGCCGCGGCTTCTTCGGATCGCTCGACGCAGACCGCGAAGCTGTTGGCGAACGCCTCGCGCGCGGTCGCTTCGGTCGGGAGGGTGGTGAGCTGGGCGATTACCTGTTGACGGATGCGCTCGACCAGCGCGGGCGCTTCTGCGCCGACGGCGATCAGGATCGGCCTCGCGGCGACATCGTGCTCGGCCTGGGCGAGCAGGTCTGAGGCGATCATCGCGGGATCCGCCGAGCTGTCGGCGATGACCGCGAGCTCGCTGGGTCCGGCGAGCATGTCGATGCCGACGCGCCCGTGCACGATTTTCTTTGCGGCGGTGACCCACCGGTTGCCGGGGCCGCAGATGAAGTCGACGGGGTCGAGGGATGGGAGGCCGAAGGCGAGCGCCGCGATCGCCTGGGCGCCGCCGACACAGAGGAGCTGGTCCGCGCCGGCGACCATGGCCGCGGCGAGCGTCGCGTCGGCTGGCCTCGGCGAGGCGACGACCACTCGCTCTACACCGGCGACGCGCGCAGGGATCGCGGTCATGAGGACCGAGGAGGGCAGCGGGTAGCGCCCCCCGGGCGCGTAGCAGCCGGCGCTGGCGACGGGCTCGATCGTGTGCCCCGCCACGCCCCCGGGGACCGGGACCTCGACGGGCGAGAGCGAGCCGCGTTGCACGCGGGCAAAGGCCTCGATGCGCTCGGCGGCGGATTCGATGGCGCGGAGGTCTTGGGGGTCGAGGCGGCTTGCCGCGGCTTGCATGTCGTGACGCCCGAGCAGGAGCGGATCGCCGGCGTCGATCTCGCCGAACCGCTGGGCGAATTCGCGCAGGGCGGCCTCGCCCCGCGATCGGACGGCTTCGATGATCTCGCCCGCGTCGGCGAGCGCCGCGGCGTCGACTGCCTCGGGCTGGAGGGGCAGGCGGTCGGGCGCGATGAGCGGGAGGATTTGTTGCGGTATGTTCATGGTCGCTCTGCTCCGGTTCACTCTCGGGCCGACTTCTCTCCGGCGGTCTGCGATCTGCGCCGGACGCGCTTCTCGCGCAGGTCCAGTTCGCGTTCGATCGATTCGAGACTCGCGCCCGATGCGATCGCTTTGACCAGCGCGAAGTAGATCAGATCGGCGGCTTCCGCGGCGGCGTGCTCCGGGCTATCCGCCTCGCCGAGCTCCTCCGCTTCTTCAAGCAGCTTCGCCTTGAGCAGTTCGGGGCGTTGGATGAGTTTCTGCGTGTACGAGCCGGGCTCGGGACGGTCGATGCGGGCTGCGAGACGCCGAGCGAGCCTTCCGATGCCGGCGTCTTCACCGAAGCACCCGCGCGAACCCGTGTGGCAGAAACCTGCCTGCTGGCGGACGGTGAAGCGCAGCGCGTCGCGGTCGCAGTCGGCGTCGACGCGCAGCAGTTCCTGCACCGCGCCGGAGCTCTCGCCCTTGCGCCAGAGGCTGTTGCGCGAGCGCGACCAGTAGACGCCGCGGCGGGTGCGGAACGCTTCGCGGAGCGACTCGGCGTTTGAGTACACCAGCCCGAGGCAGACGCCGCGTTCGTCGCAGACGACGGTCGGCCAGAGCCCGTCGGCGCGGTCTGACCGCAGGCAGGCGCCGATCGCGTCGGCGAGTTCGAGGCGTCCGGAGTAGATCGCCATGCCGACCTGCGCGTCTGCGCCGATGCGGTCGGCGAGGGCGACATCGGAGGCGTCGCGTACGCCGCCGGCGATGGTGAGTTTTGCGCCGCCTCGCTCGCACGCCTCGGCGATCTCGCGGACACGGGGCTCGTCGAGGCCGGTCAGGCGGCCCTCGTTCTCGACGAGCGTGACGAGGAAGCCGCCGACCAGCGGGCGGAGTTCTTCGATGCGTTCGAGCACGCCCCGCCCGGTGCGGGTCTTCCAGCCCTCGACGACGACCTCGCCCTCGCGGGCGTCCAGGGCCGCGATCGTGCGCTCGCGAGGGAGGGCGCCGAGAATCTCCGGCGTCGCGGCGGTGCCGAGGATCACCTTCTCCGCGCCGGCGTCGAGCCACCGCATCGCGGCGTCGACCGAGCGGATCCCCCCGCCCACGCGGCACCGGTAGCGGCGCACCAGATCCTCGATGATCGCGCTGTTGTCGCCCTTGCCCATCGCGGCGTCGAGATCGATCACCGCAATCTCGCCCGCGACACTGAATCGCTCGGCGATCGGGAAGGGGTCGCCCGCGTCGATTTCGAGGCGTTCGCCGCCGACGAGCTGCACCGCCCGCCCGTTCATCAGGTCGATCGATGGAACGATCACAGGCGCACCTCCAGACCCAGACCCTTCAGCTCGCGTTTGACTCGCCCCACGGCGTAGACCCCGTCGTGGAAGATGGAAGCCGCGAGCACGGCGTCGGTGCCGGCTCCGACCGCAAGGGCCATGTGCTCCGGGCCCGACGCGCCGCCAGAGGCGATGACCGGGATCTTCGACGCGGTCGATACGGCGGCGATGAGGTCGGTGTCGTACCCATCGCCGGTGCCGTCGCGGTCGAAGCTGGTCAGCAGGATCTCGCCCGCGCCGAGCGTTGCGGCCTGAGCGGCCCAGACGATCGCGTCGATACCGGTGCGTTCGCGCCCGCCTTTAACAACGACCTCCCAGCGTCCGGCGTCTCGCCCGGTCGATCTGGCGGCGTCGATCGCGACGACCACGCACTGCACGCCGAACCGCTCGGCCATGCGGGCGACGAGGGCCGGCTCCGCGACGGCGGCGGAGTTCACCGACACGCGGTCGGCCCCCGCTTCGAGCAATCGGCGGGCGTCGTCGATCGTGCGCACGCCCCCGCCGACGGTCAGGGGGATTCGGATCGCGGCGCGGACGCGCTCGACAGTGTTGACGGCGGTCTCGCGCCCGTCGCTGGTCGCCGAGACATCGAGGATCACGATCTCGTCGGCGCCCTCGGCCTCGTACCTCGCGCCGAGCTCGGCCGGGTCGCCCGCGTCGCGGAGGTTCTGGAACTTCACGCCCTTGACGACGCGTCCGGCGTCGACATCGAGGCAGGGGATGATGCGGGTGGTCAGCATCGGGCCTCCTTGCGTCCTGTGGCTTTGTCCGGTTCGGTCGCCGCTGTGCCGAGCCACGCCCCGACCAGCGATTCGCCCCACGCGCCCGAGAGCTCGGGGTGGAACTGGCAGGCGAGCACGCGGCCTTTCCTGATCGCGGCGACGAACGGCCCGGCGTGGTCGGCGATGGCGACCTCCCAGCCCCCGCGTTGCATCGCTTCGACATCGTCAACTCGGTAGCTGTTGGCGAAGTAGGCGTGGCCGGGCTCGGGCCAGTCGCCTGCCGCGGGGCGGACGAGGTTCCATCCGAGCTGCGGACGCTTGACGCGATCGGGGAATCGGCGCACCGTCACGGGCAGGATGCCGAGTCCCGGCGCGCCCGACGCCTCTTCGCTCGCATCGGCCAGAAGCTGCATGCCCAGGCAGACACAGAGCGTCGGGCGGCCGGCCAGGATCCGATCTCGCAGAGGTTCTCGCAGGCCGAGTTCGTCCAGTCGCTCGCTCGCGGCCCGGAACGAACCGACGCCGGGCAGCACGGCCGCCGCGGCCTGCTCGATCTCGCGCGGATCTTCGGTGATGCGGCACTTCGCTCCGAGCCTTTGCAGGCAGGCGACGACCGAGGCGGTGTTGGCGACGCCGGTGCGCACGATCGCGACATCCATCAGAGCACTCCCTTGGTGCTGGGCACGGTTGCGCCGGTCAGGCGGACGCTCTGGCGCAAAGCAAGGGCGGTCGCCTTGAAGGCGGCTTCGGCCCTGTGGTGGTCGTTGTCGCCTTTGAGCACATCGACATGCAGTGCCGCGCGTGCGCCGGCCGCGAACGAACGGAAAAAGTGCGTCAGGTTCTCGCAGGCGACCTGTCCGCGTCCGGCGCCGATGGTCGGGCGGACGAGCCCGAGTGCGATCGAGGCCGAGCCGCGACCGTCGAAGTCGATCACGCACCGGGCGAGGGCTTCGTCGAGGGGCGCATAGGCGGAGGCGAATCGTTCGATGCCGCGCCGGTCGCCGAGTGCCTCGTCGACAGCCCGACCGAGCACGATGGCGCAGTCTTCGATGGTGTGGTGGTCGTCGACATCGAGATCGCCCTTGCATTCGAGCGAGAGGTCGAAGCGGGCGTGGGTGAACATCGCGGTGAGCATGTGGTCGAAGAAGCCGAGGCCTGTCGAGACATTGACCTCGCCCGAGCCGTCCAGCGACAGGCGGCAGGCGATCTCGGTCTCTTTTGTTGCGCGGGAGATTTCGGCGGCACGGGGCGCTGGGGTTGTCATCGCTGCACTCCTGTTGCCAGCGCCCCGTCGATCGCGTCGAGCAGGCGTTGCTGGTTGTGCGGGGTTGTCGGGCAGGTGATGCGGAGGGCGTCTGCGAGATGCTCGCGCCCGGGGAAGGCGCGGACAGCGATGCCGCGGCGTTCGAGTTCGCGTTGCACGCGAGCCGGGTCATCGAACCTCGCGAGCACGAAGTTCGCCTGCGAGGGCGTCACCCGTGCGCCGAATGAACGAAGCCGCTCGACCAGAACCCCGCGGAACGCGCGGACCGATGCGACAGTCTGTTCGATCGCGCCCTCGCCCCGGCGCACCCTCGCCTCGGCCAGCGCGATCGACAGGGCGCTGCACGCGTACGGGTTCCCCGCGGCTCGTGCAAGCTCGATCACGCCCGGGTCGCCGAGCATGATCCCGACACGGAGCCCCGCCATCCCCCACGCCTTCGAGAGCGTCTTGAGCACGACCGTGTTCGGACGCGACACGAGCATCGGCGCCGGGTCTTCGTCGGCGAACTCGGCGTAGGCGAGATCGGCGATGAGCAGCACGCCGCGCGAGGCCGCGGCGGACGACAGGCGGTCCCAGTCGGCCATGGTCAGCGTGAGGCCTGTCGGGTTGTTGGGGCTGACGGCGGCGATCGCGCCCGGCGCATCGTTCATCTCGCACAGCAGCGCGTCGACAGGGGCCAGACCTTCGACCCAAGGCGTCAGATCCACCTCGGCGCCGGCGAGCTTTGCCCCGCGCGGGATCATTTCGAACGAGGGCGTGAAGGCCGCGAGGCGTCGGCCCGGTTCGAGCACGGCACGCATGAGCCGGTCGATCCCGTCGTCGGCGCCGCCGGTGACGAGCACGGCGCCGGGATCGATCCCCGCACGCTCGGCGATCAGGCGTTCGAGCCCCAAGGCGTCGGGGTAACGGCGCACCGCGTCGTCGGGCACCCGCGAGAACGCCTCGCGCAGATCGCCGACCGGTGCGTCGGGGACCTCGTTGGCGTCGAGAAAGAGGTCGACGCCGGGCGCGTGCGACGGCGGGCGGTACGCGCGCACGCCCCGCATCCGCGAGGCGGGCGTGATCGGGACAGACTGCTCTGTCGTCATGGCGTGCTCGGTCGGCATGTGTGGCTTCGCTTTGGGGCTCACGGCACGATCTGCCTGGGCTGGGTGACGACGATGTCGGTCGCGCCGCGGAGCTTGAGTTCGGGGATGAGGGCCGCGAGCTTCGCCCTCGGCACGGCGGCCCGCACCGCGAAGCCCTCGCCCCCGTGCAGCGGGCTGACCGTCGGCCGGCGCATCGCGGGCAACGCGTCGATCACGGCGTTCAGCGACGCCTCGGACGCGTTGACCTCCAGCATCACGCGCGAGCGGGCGTCGAGCACCGAGCGCAGCAGCGTGACGAACGCCTCGATCCGTTCGCGCGTCTCCTGGCGTTCAATCGCCCGGGCGCAGGCGTAGAGGCGTGTTGACGAACGCATCAATTCATCGATAATGAGCAGGTCGTTGGCCGCGAGCGTCGAGCCTGTAGCGGTGTTGTCGACGATGAGATCGGCGTCTTCGGGCGGGAAGACCTCCGTGGCGCCGTAGGAGCGGATGACCTCCGCCTCGATCCCGGTCTTTTCGATCCATCGTTCTGTCAGGCGGACATACTCGGTGGCGATGCGGAGCGGCTTTCTCGGCAGGCGCCCGTTTTCGAGCAGGGCTTCGGGGGCCGCGGCGACCAGCCGAACCGGGTCGAGCCCCGTGTCGAGCAGTTCGACGAGTTCGGCCCCGAACTCGCTGACCCAGTCGGCGCCGGCGAAGCCGATGTCGCGCACACCGGCCGCGAGCATCTGCACTGTGTTGTGCGGCTTGAGGACCTTGACTTCCGTATCAGGAATCGACAGCGCGGGGCGGTACCCACGCGAGGTGGCGCGGACCTGCACGCCCGCGTCGGCGAGC
>SLFH01000355.1 GCA_007124345.1 Phycisphaerales bacterium
GAGGACCAAGTCGCGTGCTCGGCGTTGAGCAGGGCGAACTCGGTGCGAAGGTGGGCGACATACCGATCGGGCGTCATCTCCGGGCCGGGGTCGCCCTTGCACGTCCCGCAGAGAGCCCCACCCCCGCGAGCATCGCGCGACAGCCTCGTGTTGCGGCATTCGGGGCAGGGCCAGAGCCTCGCCTCGCGCTGCAGATCGAACAGCCCGCCCCGCGCCCCGAAGGGGTGCAGCAGCCGGTCGTACCTCGACAACGCCGCGAGCACGCTCGGGTCGTCGAGCAGGGCGAGCGCGGTGCGCCCGTTGCCCGCTCGCACATGGCCGATCGTCTCTGCCGCCCGCAGCGCGATCCGGGGCGAAGGGGCGCCGGGATCAACGCGCGACCAGTCGGGCGTCCCGTGACGCGGGTCCATCGCCGCCGCCAGCGCGCGGAGCCAACGACGCTCGCGCTCGTCGGTCGCCAGCGCCGCCAGCCCGATGCAGGCGCTGGCGCTCAGCCCCGAATCCTCCCGCGCCCTGCCCAGCTCGAAGGCAAGCACGAAGAGCCGGCGCGCCGTCGCGAGCAGCTCGCGGTCCCTGCGGTCGGCGTCTTCGGCCAACGCGGCCATTTCTTCGGCCAGCGCGAAGTACTCGGCCGGATCGTCCGGCGTGAGCGCAGCGAGCCGATCGGCCCAAGGCCCATGCGCATCGGGCGCCTCGGCCCCTGCGGGGAAGACCAGCACCAACACAAGCATCGTCGCGATCAGCCGCATCACAATCCGCCTCCGATCAGATCGAGCCTGATGCGCCAGAGCCTGGCCATCGCCCGCTCGCAGGCGGCGACCTGTTCGAGCACATGCCCCGCCGCCCGGCGTTCGTCCTCGAACTGCGCGAGCACCGCCTCGACCTCCGGCGCCACGCCCGGACGCTCGGCGGAGACCACCAGCGCCATCGCCTCGCAGATCGCGATCTGATACGCCAGGAACGCCTGCACCGGCCCGTCGGCGAGATTCAGCCTCGCGTTCATCCGCGCGTCGATCGATCCGGGCGTCAGGCCCCCGGGCACCGAAGCGATCGCCGACGACGGCGCCCGCCTCGCCAGCGACAGCCAGTAGTGGTGCAGCAGCTCGGCGCCGTCCATCGGGTTGGGCTTGTCGCCCAGCGAGATCTCGTCCTCGGGGTCGTCGATGGCGCTGAGCTCGGCGTACGCCTCGGCGACGATCGCCGACAGCCGGTCGAACGCCACGCCCTCGCGTTCTTCCGAGGCCATCTGCAGCAGCCGCTGCACGATCGCCCGCCTCGCCTCGAACATGAACGACGGGTCGTCGGGGCCGGGCAGCATCTCGTTCGCGGCCATCTCGATCAGTTCGGCGCCGCGCCGGGTCAGCGGCGCGTCGGGCAGCACCTCAAGGAACGCATTGACCACGCGCGGCTGGCCGACGACTCGCTCGACGACCTGCCCCGCAGCGATCCGCACACGCGGCGAGTCGCCCCGCAGCGCCTCGGCCACGACGATGTCCGCCTCGACCCAGCCGAGGTAGTGCGGGCTCCGCCCGAGCTCTTCGAGCATCGCCACTCGCGCGTCGACCCGTCGACCGACCTGCAGGTATGCCAGCGCCCAGCGGTGCTCGTCGCGGCCATAGTCAAACAGCCCGTCAAGACGCCATGGCCTCGATCCGGACCTCGCGGTCTCGATGACCCGGTCGGTCTGCCCGAGCACCATCCCCGCCTCGTCGTACCGGCCGGCAAAGCGCAGCGCCGAGGCGAGGTTGAGCCTGGCGAGCGCCGCGGCCGAGGCGAGGTGGTCCTGCGGAGAGATCGCGCCCTCAGAGCGCTCGATGAAGTTCCGTGAATACCCCGCCAGCGAGTAGCCGAGTTCGTCCGCCCGCTCGGCCTGGTCCAGCCCCCACAGCCTGGCGAGGGACTCGCGGATCCGCGCCCTGTCCGCCTGCATCGCCTGCGCCGAGGGGATCTGCGCGGGGCCGACCATGCTGTCTGGAACGCGTTCAGAGAGGGCCCGCATCAGCGTGCGCACCAGCGTCGCGTCAGCGCGAGCAGAGCCTGCGATCCGCAGCAGCCACAGCCTCGCCTCCGACCCGTCGCCCCACCTGACCTCCGGCGCGAGCATTCGCACCGCGTGCACACCGGCCCTCGCCCGCTCGCCCTCGCCCCCGGCGAAGATGATCGCGTCGAGCGCGCCGAGCACGACCCTGTCTCGCTGCGTGCCGGGTGACGGTTCCAGCGCCTCGATGCAGGCCAGCCACGCGTCCCAAGCGCGGATCTCCCGATCGCCCTCTTCTCTGGACGAGGGCGGGGCCGCGATCGACATCTTCTGCCCAAGGCGCGACGCCCCGGCCATCGCACCTCGCTCGAACCCAGCGCCCGAGGCGAAGCCGGCGTCGGCCCCCACGCCCACGAGCGCCTCGTCGATCGCCAGTCGCGCGGAGGCGGGCAGGTCCCGATCCGAACGCAGGCGGGCGAGCATCCCGGACGCCCAGATCGCGCGGCGCATCTCGACCTCGCCCGGCGCCCGCTCGGTGCGCAGCACATTGAGGTGCTCGGCGATCGCCCCGATCGCCCGCGAAGAGGCGTTGGGCCAAGAGCCGGCGCGATGGACGAACCCGACGATCTCCGCCCGGATCGCGACGCGCTGGTCGGCCCGATGGTCCAGCCAGTGCGCGGACGCGAGCTCCACCGCTCGCCGGAACTCGGTCGACGCGGCCTGCGCATCGAGTTCGAGCATCGACGCCGCGTCGGCCAGCATCGAGCGGATCTCCGTCGCACTGGGCACGGGGGGCGGCGGGGGTCTCTCGGCTTGTCCGTTGACCGATTCGCGCCCCGTCGCTGCGCCCGTGGACGGGCTCGGCGGGGGCGCTGCGGCGGGCGCCTGAGCCGGCGGTTGCTGCGTCGTCTGGGCCTGCTGAGACTGCTGCTGAGAAGTGGCCGATCCGAGCCGGTCGGCGAGCAGCACGACCGAGACCGCCGCGATCGCACCGAGCCCGACCACAGCAACGCCCAGCAGCAGAACCACCTGTCCGACAGAGCCCGGGCGGTGCGCTTCGTCCATCCACGCGGGCGGCGGCGTCACGCCAGGGCTTTCGGTATCGCTCTCCGACTCTTGGCCGTCGAAATCGCTTCCGTCTGCGGGCGTCTCCGCCGAATCGTGCTGCTGCGCGGATCGCTGCGACGATGCGTCGGAGTGCACGATCGACTCGACCAGGCGCTCGACAGGGATCCCGTGCGTCTGCGCCAGAAGCGAGAGCCGGTGAAGCGCCGAAGCGTTATGGGCGCCACCGGCCAGCAGCAGCATCGCCTGACGCTGCAGCTCGAAATCGATCATCTCGCCGACATCTTCTTCGCCCGCGCCCTCGGACCATCGCTCAAGGAGGGCCCGCTGCACCTGCGGGTCCATGAGTTGGGCCGCCGCGGCGTGCAGCGCCAGGCGGGCATCATCGGCCTCAGGGGTCTGCGCATGGGGGTGGCGGTCGATCTCGGCGAGGCGGCGCTCCAGCGCCTCGAAGACGGTGTCTTCGTCGGCGGGCTCGATCGGGAGCGCCAGCAGGCCGAAGGGGCCGGCGCCCACCGCCTTTTCTCCGAGGAATCTCCTCGCGGGTGCGTCGTAGCCTCTGCTGGGCATCAGCCGCCCCCCCCGGCGCTGCGGAAGGCGTCGAGGCGCCGGTCGAGTTCGCGCAGACGCTCGCCCCACGGCTCTGGGCCGAAGTTGGGGTGCAGGGCCTTGTGCTGGTCCATCACGAGCGCCGCTCGCTCCGGCGCCGTGCGCATCAGCAGCCGGATCGACTCGTGGCGGGCCCGGAACCAGTCGGGCGAGCGCGCGTCCAGGCCGGTCAGCAGTCTCCGCCACGCGTCGAGCGCCCGCTCGTACTCTTCTGCCGCTTCTGCGAGTTCGGCGAAGCGCAGCAGCATCGTCGCGCTCGCCCGGCCCGCGTCGACCAGCCGCCCGTCGACCTCCAGCGCCGTGTCTCGCATCTGTTCGTCGGCACGCTCTCGCCAGAGCGTCGCGGCGACATCGGCCACGCGAGCCGAAATGGCGGAAAACTGGCGGTCGCCCGGCCCCCCGCCCTTGGACATCGAGATCGACAGCAGCCTCCGCCCGGACTCGACCGCATCGCGCCCGGCCTGAAAGTCGCTCCGATCGCGCTGGAACCTCGCCAAAGCGTCGCGGAAGAGCAGGCCTTCGGCGGCCTCGGCCAGCGGGTTGTCCCCCTGGCGCAGGCGCCGCCCCGCCTCGTTGGCCGATTCGACATCCCCCTCCGCCAGCGCGATCTGCACCTCGCGGTACAGCAGTTCGTCGGCGAAGGGCGCGCTGTCGACGCCCGCGATCGAAACGACCTCGCGGAGCATCGTCAGCGAGCGCCGGGCGCGGGCCGGGTCGGGGTTTTCCGCCGCCAGCATCGCGTCGAGCATCTGTCGCAGCACGATCGCGGCGCGCGTGCCGTGCTCATTAAGGCCCGATCCGGTCGCGTCGCGCATCGCGCGGCGTTCGTGCTCGACGACGCCCTCGGCGATCTCGAGGAACCTCGCCGCAGCGAACTCGCGCTCAGCGCCCGAGCTGTCGCGGTACACCCGGTAGAGCAGGTTGGCGGCCTGGCGCTCGGCGACGGGGCGCAGCGACGACGAACGATCGACCGCCAGCAGCGTCTCGACTGCAGTGATCGGGTCGGCCGAATCGCCCGCGGTGCGCCGGACGAGGAGCACGGCCGCGCGTTCGCGCCGGGGGTACTCGCCGATGTAGAGCGTCGCGAGTGTGCGCAAGCGCCGGTCGACGCCGGCGCCGGGCATCTCGGCCGCACGCTCCAACGCGAGCACCGCGTTCCAGATCGCTTCCTCGCGCAGGGGCTCGCCGGGCTCGGAGCGGAAGACCTGCTCGAATCGGTCGGCCGCCTGCAGGTACTCGCCCGCGCGGAAGTACGCGAAGGCCAGACGCTGGCGGGCCGACATCGACTCCCGTTCGAAGTTCTCGGCGTCATCGGTCGCCAGCGCACGCTCGAGCGCACGCGCTGCGTCGCGGAAGGCGGTGCGAGTCGCGGCGCTCTCGATCGCTTCGTCGTCAGCGGCGGCGAGCTCTTCGGCCTCCTCGTACGCGCGCAGGCCCTCGACATACCGCGCGATGAACCCGTCGCCGATCACCGGCGTGCCCGCGTACCGGTCGACGAGGTCGAGCACCTGCCCGATCTCGCCCATCGCGATCAGCTCGCCGATGCCGATCTCCGCGAGCTTGAGGATCAGCGTCGACAGACGTGGGTCCGGCGCGTCGGCCTCCACCGCCTCAAGCGCCAGCACCGTCAGAAGCCTCGCCTCGCGGACGGAGAAGGGCGGCTTCGACTCGCGTGAGGCCGCGGCCAACCGCTGGTCGACAAGCTGCTCAACCCTCGCCCAGCGTGGACGGGTCGAGGCGAGGACGCTCAACCTCCGCTCGAACATCGAGGCGCGGACCGACTCGGGCAGTTCCCGGTGGCGTTCGATCGTGTCCAGCCACGCGACGGCGTCGGCGTCGTCGCCTCTGACGGCGTACGCCAGCGCGACGCCGATCGCGGCCCTGGCGACCACTTCCCTTGCGAGCATGTCGCGCGAGAGGCGTTCGAGCGTCGGGATCCGCCCGTCGGGCGCGCCGAGCAGCCAGCCGAACTCCTGGAGCGAAACCGTCGCCGACTGCGAGCTCCCGAGGATCATCGCGAGGTAGTACTCGCTCCAGCCGGCGAAGAACCTAGCCTCCGAGTGGATCGCCGCGACCTCGGTCCTGCGCTCGCGGATGTGCTCGACATCCTCGCCCCTGCCGCGCTGCTCCAGTCGGTCGAGTTGGTCGATGCGTCGCGATGCCGAAGACGCGATGGCTGCGAACCCGCGCCGGGCCTCGCGGAGGGAACGAACCGCCTCCTCCCGCTCCTGATCGGTCGCGAGGCGGACGCGCCAGCGCTCGGCGATCTCCTCTGCCGCGAGGTACCGGGACCGCTCGATCATCACGCGGAGAGGGTGGTGGTCCTGGTCTGGGATCTCGCGGAGGATGTCGTAAGAGGCTGCAAGGAGCCGCTCACGTTCTTCGGCGCTCTTCGCTTCGCGCATCTGAATCGCGTAGAGGCGGCCGAGGCGTTCGGCGATCGCCGGCCGATCGCTCGCGGGCGCACGGCCAAGCCTGTCGCGGAGCTGGACAATCATCAGGTCTTCGATGCCCAGGCGCTCGAGAAACGACTCGACGCGGTCGTCGGGCGAGACGCGGGCCGGCTCGGCCTCGCGCTCCTGCGCAATGCCGAACGGCGCAATCAGCAGCAGCGCCGCCAAAGCCGCGAGCCACGGGTGCGACCGGATGTCAGTCCGCGGGCACATAGCTCACCTTCGTAAAGCCCGCTCTCTTGCAGGCGCTCAGGGCCTTGGCCGCAGCGTCGACCGACGCCCGGTCGGTCACCCGCACGAACACGCCCCCCTCCTTGGGAAGCGGCGTCAGCCATGCGACGATCGC
>SLFH01000091.1 GCA_007124345.1 Phycisphaerales bacterium
GTTCATCGAGATCCCGTCCGACAGCACGATGCAGTACTTCAGCTTCGCGTCCACCGCGCTGAGCTGACGCATCGCTTCGCGCATCGGGGGCAACAGGTCCGTCCCACCCATCGGCGCGATCCCCATCACCTTCGACGCAAGCCTGTTCTTGTCGGTGTTCGGCGCAAGAGGCTGGATCACATCCGCGCGGCTGTCGAACGCGATCACACCGACGAGGTCGTTGTCGTCGAGCATCTGGATCGACATCGCCGTCGCCTCGTTAACCACCTGCTGACGGTTCCGCGAAGAGCCCATGATCCCCGCGCTCATCGAGCCCGATCGGTCGATGATGAACACCACCGCAGCCTCGGGCTGGATCATCTGCTCGGGCAGGTCCAGACGCACCGGCAGAATCGGCTCGATCGCCGAGCCCTGCCAACCGCCGGGGCCGAACGAGTCACGCCCACCGCTCATCACCAGCCCGCCCCCGAGATCCCGCACAAACGAAACCAGCGCACGCTGCGCAGGTGGCGGCACATCCTCCGCCGGCACATTCTGCAGAATCACCACATCGAACCGCTGCAATTCCAGCATGTCCCGAGGCATCGCGTCGGGCGCCACCAGCTCCACACGCAACTCGTTCTCACGCAGCGTCTCGGCCAGGATCGCCCCCGCCCCCGTCTGCTCGCCCTGGCCAACACCGTCGACGATCAGCACCGAACCCTCCGCGGGCGTCAGCGTGAACCCCTCGGCGATGTTGTTGGCCAGATTGGTGTCGTCCAGACGACCGTCGATCGTGTCGGGCTCGTACACCGCTCTGAACCGGTGCAGACTGTCGTCGGGCAGCGTCACCTCGACGAGCTCGGTGTTCATCCCCGGCTCGAGCGAGATCCGCCGCCCCCGCCCATCGGCGCCCCCGCTGATGTCGATCTCCCGCCCCTCGCGGAACAGCCTCAGCGTCCCGGAGGTCGAGTGCGTCGACCGGATGTTCACACGCGCCGTCACCGTCGAACGTGTCGGCGCCCTGGGCGGCACATCCACCCCCTCGACGATCACCTCACGCTGCACCCGGTACACCAGCGGCACAACATCCACAGGCACGCGCAGCCCGCCCGAACCGCCCAACTCCCCGGCCGCCCGACGAGCGTCGCCCTGCGTCTCGTTGCCGTCGGAAAACAGCACAATCCGACCCGCAGCATCGGGCGGGATCATCGCCGCGCCGAGCCGCAACGCTTCTGCGATGTCCGTCCCCTCCGCGTTCGGCGTCTCGAACGATCGGTTCAGCGCGACCGTCGGGATCGTCGGCGAAGCGATCGCGTGCGGACGCGCATCGAACACCACCACGCCCAGAAGGTCGTCAGCGCTCCTCGTAAAGGACTGAAAGAGCGTCGCCGTCCTCGCGTCGAATGTCGTGATACCAGATGGGTCCCGAGCATCGCCCGTCGCCGCACGCAGCCAAGCACGGATCGCCGTCTGAGGATCGATCGGACGCCCGTCGTCCCCCACGCCCGCGTCGTAATACGCACGCACAGACTGCGACGCGTCGATCACCGCAATCACCGCCAGCCGATCGCTCTGCTGCACACGGTTCGCCCCAGCGAGCAACATCGCTATCAGCACAATCAGCGACGCGCGGATGAACGCCGACACCCACCGACGCGCAGGGCTCATCGAAGCAAACCACTTCACCGCCAGCAGCGCCGCGGGAATCGCCAACAACGCAAACGCAAGCCACAGCGGCTCAGAAAATACCACGCGTCAATCTCCCCCGCCCGAGCCCTCGCCGTCCGGACGATCGACAACACCCGGCACCCGGTCGAACACACGACGGATGTAGCTCCGCCGCTGCGGCGACACCGTCTGCTGCTCGATCGCCCGCTCAGCCTGACGCTCGGCGCTGCGAACCACTTCCGCGAGTTCCTCGCGCTGCGTCCTCGCCTCGCGGTCGATCGGACGGTCGCTGAAATACTCCGCGAGCACACGCTCCCGAGCATCCGGAGAGGCCGGGCGACGGCTGTCGACGACCGTTCCATCACGATCGGGCGTCGGAGGCCTCCGCTCGCTCTCCAGACCCCGCTCACGCGCGATCCTGCCAGCCCGGTCCTGGCCAGATTCACCCATCGCCCTCAGCGTCTGATCCGCCTCTCGCTGCAGCTCATCCGCACGCCTGCGAGACTGCTCGCCCTGACCACTCTCGCCACCGCCAGAGCCCATGCCACCGAGCCGGTCGCACATCCCGCCCACGGCGCACGGCTCAGACTGCTCCTTCGACCCCGGCTCGTCGCCCTGAGGCTGCTGACCCTCACGCTCCTGCTGGCCCTGCGTGCCGCTGGGCGCATGCTCGCCGCCCTCAGACTCCCGCCCTTCGCCCTCACGACCCTGCGAGCCGGCCTGGCCGCCATCCGGGCAGTCCGCCTCGCTGCTCGTGTCGGTCTGTTCCTGCTGCGACAGATCCTTCTCAGGCAGAGGCGGCGGGCCATCGGGCTCCTCCCGCTGCTGCGCCTCGCGCTGCTGACCCTCACGGGCCTCCTGCTGGCGCGGATCGGGCCGGCGCGTGTCCCGCTGCAACTGCTCAGACGCCTCGCGTGCCTGCTCGGCCGTCTCCTTCGCCTCTTGCTTCGCCTGCTCCTCGGCCTGGCGCTCAAGACTCTCCTCGGCCATCCGCTCGGCCATCCGCCTCGCGTCGGCCGAGTCCATGCCCTCACGCTCCAGCTCACGAGCGATCTCGTCCGGATCGGTTTCGTTGCGGAGCGACTCGATCTTCTGCTCATCAATCCCGGACCGGCGAAGCGCCTCCTCTACCGATCGATCGCGCCGTGCTTCTTCTTCAGCCGCCATCTGATCCAGACGATCGGCCATCTCCGCGAGCTCGCGGGCCATCTGCTGGCGTTCCTCGTCGCTCACATCGCCGCTGAGCGCCCGCTCGAGCGCCTGCTGAGCGCCCTGGAAATCACCCTGCGACAGACGCTCTGCAAACTCGGATCGCTCGCCATCCTCACCATCGCCCGCCGCAGCACGCGTCATCTTCTCAGCAAGCCGATCTCTCGCGGCATCGCGCTTCTCCGCCTCCCGCCGCTGGCGATCGGCCGCACGCTGCAGCGCCTCGGCCGCACGGCGCCTCGCCTCGTCCGGATCGATCTCACCTGCTCGCAACTGCTCTTCAAGCCGCGCCAGCGTCTCCTCGGCCCTCGTATCGATGAACGAAGCAGGATCCTCAGCCGCACGACGCTCCAGCCGCTCGCGCAGCAACGCGATGTCGTCCGACGCTTCCTGCCTGACCTCCGCGACACGCACCGCCTCGGGGTCGGTCTTCTCAAAGCTCAGCGTCGGCACCAGCATGAACGCCAGCACCGCCGCCGTACCGACGGCAGGCCACATAAGCCAGGCCTTGTCGAAACGGATCGGCGCCGCCTTCTTCGCCTTCGCCTGACCGATCGCCCTCTCGCCCTCCTGCACCGCCCACGCGCTGAACGGGTCCTCGCACGCCCGCTCGCGCAGCGCCAGCGAGGTGCCCACGCGATCGTGCAGCTTGTTCGCCTGATCCAGCCTCGACGCGGCCGAGAGAGCAGATGGCATCTTCCGCCACGCCAAGACGCCCGCGGCAACAACCGCGAGACCCGCCGGAACGCCAAGCACCAACTCCCAACCGAGCGGCCAGCCCAACAGCCGGCTCGCGACCGCCAACGGAACAGCCACACCAGCCGCGACGGCCAACGCCCGCCCCGAGTACCGGATGAAGTCAGCAGCCAACGCGCGACGCTGCGCACGCCTGACAACCCGAACCGTCCTGTCCTTGTGGCCGCTCATCGTCCGTCCTTCCTGGCACCGCCGGGGCGATCCCCGGGTACCCTTGCCTCTCTTACATCGTACGGGCCTCGTTCGTTCAGGCTGCGTCCGAGTTTCACCGATACCCGCTCATCTCCGCTCTGTGCCCCCCAAACCCTCGCCCGACCAATGAATCCCGATCAGCTCCTCCCGATGCTCCTGCAAGGCCGCACGCTCTCGGACGCCGAGGCCGAGTCTGTCTTCGACCGCCTGCTCGAAGGCGGGTACGACGAGCCCCAGACCGCCGCCATGCTCGCCCTGATCGAACAGCGGGGCGTCACAGAGGACGAACTCCTCGGCGCCGCCAGGGCCATGCGACGCCGCGTCGAATCCGTGCCCACGCCCAACGACGCCGTCCCGGTCATCGACACATGCGGAACCGGCGGCACACCCAAAACATTCAATGTTTCCACAGCGGCCGCCCTCGTCGCAGCAGCAGCAGCCCCGGGCCGTCTCCGCGTCGCCAAGCACGGCAACCGCAGCCGGACCGGCAGAGGCTCGGCCGAGGTCCTCCAGATGCTTGGGGTCAACATCGACGCCCCCGTCCCGGTCCAGGCCCGCTGCCTTCGGGAGTCAGGGGTCTGTTTCTGTTTCGCCATCCGCCACCACCCCGCGACCCGCCACGCCTCGGGCGTCCGCCGCTCGCTCCCCTTCCGGACCCTCTTCAACCTCCTCGGCCCCCTGACCAACCCCGCAGGGGCGACCCGACAGGTCTTGGGAATCTACGACCCGGGCCGCGTCGAGATGGTCGCCAAGGTCCTCCAGAGGCTCGGCGCCGAGCGGGCGATGGTCTTCCACTCCGAAGACGGCCTCGACGAGCTCTCCCTCTCCGCCCCCACACGGATCTGGCATGTCGGACCCGAGGGAACCCGGGCCGAACGCTTCACCCCAAAGGACGCCGGCCTCGAACCCTGCCGCATCGAAGAACTCCGCGTCGAAACGCTCGAAGACGCGGCGCAAACCATCAGAGACATCCTCGCCGGAACCCCCGGCCCACGCCGGCGATTCGTCGTCCTCAACGCCGCAGCCGCGCTGAAAGTCGCAGACATCGCGAGCACATGGCCCGAATCTGTCGCAATGGCAGAACGGGCGATCGACTCGGGCGCAGCCGCCCAAACGCTTGAAACCCTCGCCCGCATCTCGCACGATCCGGCCTGAGTCGCCAGCCTGAAAAACCATGCTCACTCGCGACCGGGCGCGGGCTCGACGCCCACCAGCCGCTCGATCGCGATCCGGCGCTCGCGGTGCAGGATCGCGGGCACCATCGCCTCAGGCTCGGCGGTCTGGATCAGGTGCACCTTGTGCCGGCCCTCGTCGCCCGGCTCGACCCAGAGAACGCCCTGGAATCGGTTCGACCCCGCCAGCCACTCGCCAAGATCCCCGTGCGTCGAGGCGTGGTCGAGCGAGCGCCCCGCCCGTGCGGTGATCGCTCGCGCGATCATCCGGCGCACCGAATCATCCGCGGCGCCGGCCTCGATGTCGTGCATCACGCCGAAGCCACGCCCCGTCATCCGCTCCGCCAGCGAAACGAGGAACGCCCGATCACGCTCCGAATGCGGGCGCCGGAGGTCTGAAACCAGGAGGTACGAGCCGGAAAAAAGCTCCGCCGTGATGAGGGGCTCCAGCAACTGCGCCGTCGCCAGAGCGGGCGCGATCCGCCCGGGACCCGCGGCGCTCAGGCTCGCGGCGAGCGCCGTAAGATCGGGCGCTCCGAACTGGCGGAACCTCGACGCGAGCGGAACCTCGCCGGACACGAACGGGCCGAACTGCTCGGGCTCATCGAGCGGCACATCGACAAACGGAAGCTGGAACGACGCGGGCTGCCCGCTCTCCTGCTCCGTCCCCGGCGTCGACGCCGAAGCGACAGACGACGACCCGCCCGATTCGCTGTGCGACCCGGTGAACAGCACCACAACCACCCCCGCGATCACGACCGCGCCAACCCCTGTCGCCGCGATCGGAAGGCCGCGACGACCACGATGCAGCCCCGTCCGCGATCTGCGGCCGAGCGCACGGTGACGCGTCCGCTTCGCACGCTGCCTCGCCGCCGCGAGCTGCTCGGCGGCGCTGCGTCGTCCCGGAAGATCCGTCGACGGCTCAGACAACAGCTCGTCGAGCTTTGGCGCAGCTCCACCCATGCTCGGCAGCGCCGCCGGACGCACCTTGAATGGGTCGGCCGCCTTCTGCAGCACGCTCAGATCCGCCAGCATCGCCTCGGCGCTGGTGTACCTTTTGTCGTACTCGGTCATCGCCCGACGCACGATCCACCGCAACGCCTCGGGGCACCGCTTGGAGACCTGGCTCAGCCCGCCGTGCGCGGGGAACGAGTTCTCGATCGTCGAATACAACACGGCACCCGCGGCGTACACATCGAACCTCGACCCGTCCACATCCGATACCTTCACGCCCCGCAGCGCTAGACGCACAAGCTCCGGGTCGCGGAAGTACTCCGTCCCGTGCGTTGTCAGCGTCATCGCCGAGCGCAGGGGCGTGACCAGCCCGAGGTCGACAAGGTGCGCCCGCTTCTCATCCACGATGATGTTGTCGGGCTTGACATCCTTGTGCCACAGCCCTCCATCGTGGTAGGTCGCCAGCGTTCGCAGGAGGTCGGCCGTGTAGCCCAGAATCGTTTGCAGCGACGCGTTGTCGAGCCCCTCCGGACCCGAGCGCCTGTGCAGGCGCTCGGTCACCACGGCAAGCGAATCGCCGGGCACAAACCGCATGACATACATGAACCGGTCCGCGCTCAGCTCGTGGTCCAGCACCAGACCCAGACGCTTGGCCGCGTCCAGCGAACGGCTCTCCCTGACGATCTGCGGCAGGCTCGATCCGTCGCCGAGGCTGAAGCACTTGAGCACCACCTTCGTGACGCCGTGGTGCCCCGCCTTCTCGAACGATTCCTGACGCTTCTCATCGGGCACCGCGACATAGAGCTTGCTGCCCGACCCACCGCTCTTGAGCGTGCCGACGATGCGATAGCCCTCAAACTTCTGGGTCGACTTCGCCTTGGCCGGCGACGCATGCCGCTGCGCCGCCCGGGGCGCCGAGCGGATCAGCCCCGGCAGGCGACGCTCGATCGCGTCGATGATCGGGGTCATGCGGCACGCACGGAGCAGGTTGCCCAGAACCACCCGGTACATCGCCAGCCCGAAAGATCGCGCGTCCTCGCCCGCCGCCATGGCGAAGTGCTTTGTCGCCCGGGGGTTGCCCCGCAGCATGCTGAGCAACGCCATCAGCCCCGCGATCGTGCAGGCGATCAAGGCGCCGGCCGCGATCGCCAGATCGCGCACCTCGCGCCCGAGGAACCGGATGAGGCCCTTGACCAGCCCGCCCATCGCTCGGACCGACATCACCAGGATGTACATGCCGAAGATAACCAGAACCATCATCACGATCACGCCGACCGCCGCGGGCAGTTGGAACGCGAGCGGGATGGTCTGGATCGGGTTCATTGGGCCGCTTCGTCCTGCCTCCGCAGCTCCTGCTGACGGTGGAAGATCTCCGACAGTGCTTCGTCAAAGTCGTTGTCGCTCAGCCGGTCGCCGCCGCGGACCGCCGGGCTCCCGTCAGAAGAGACCGGCAGAGAGAGGCCCGAACGCGCCGCCTCGGCGAGTTCTTCCTGTGTAAAGCTGTATGTGGCAACGACCTCCGCGATGCGGGCCCGCAGCAGATCGCGGACTTTCGCCAGCCTCCGGGAGACCGTCGGCTCGCTCACACCCACGCTCTCGGCCACTTCCTTGCCGCTCTGCCCGTCAAAGACCCGCATCCGATAAATCGAGAAATCGACGAAGTCCGACTCCCGCTCGACCAAGCGGACCGCGGCCTCGACCTTGGCCCTGAAGATCGCCGCCTCGTACTGCTCGTCCGCCCCCGCCCGTGCGTCCATCGCCATCCACGACTCGTCGAGGCTGGCGCCGGGGCGCCCGCCCCCCCGCTTGAGCGCGTTTCGCCGGTCCATCTCGTCGCCCAGCACATGCTTGGCGATCGCCAGCAGCCAGGTGCTGAACCTCGCCCCCCGCGACGGGTCGAAACGGTCCATCGAGTCCGACAGGGCCGCAAGCGTCTCCTGCGAGAGGTCCCGGACCGTCTCGGGCCCGATCCGCCCCCGACCCCAACGCGTCAGCTGGGCGCGGAGCACCGGGCCGAAGGTCTCCCAGAGCTCGAACCAGGCGCCTTCGTCCCTCGCCCGCAGGCGGCCGATAAAGCTGGTCGTCATTGTGCTGAGCATCCGACGCGTGTCCTCTCCGCTCGTGCGTGATCCGCTGCTCGACGCCGGCCCAATGCGGGCCGCGCTCGCCTCAGCCGATCACGCCGGTGCGTCGTTGGTTCCGCAAACCACCCCTCAGATTTCGCTGTCGCGCCGCTTCCGGATCGGGTACTTTGACTCAGTGACAAGTGTAGGGTCCCAGGAACGGGCCTCAAAGAGGATTTTTCCCGACCCCGATCAGCGCCAAAGCCACTTCCGCCCCGCTCGATGCGAAGGCGTGAAAGCCGAAGACCCCGCGACCCAATGACCTTGCAGACCCCCCACCAACGCACCGGCGTGCACACGCACATCAAAACGCCGGAGAGCAAACGGAGGAACCAGCAATGTGCGGCTTGATCAAAGGAACTGTTCGCCTCGGCCTGATCACTGCGGTCGTCGGCGTCGCGGCGGTCGCTCTTGCCGGGCCAGACCGCGTGATGCACCTGGCCGGCAAGGCCCGAGACAAAGTCAACTCGTCGATCGACCGGGCGATCGACGACCCCATCGTCCTGCGCACCAAGCTCACCAGGCTGCAGGAGCAGTACCCCAAGAGGCTCGCGACGCTCGAACGCGACCTCGACGAGGTCCGCCACCAGATCGGCGAGATCCAGCACGAACTCGCGATCGCAAAGAGCGTCGTCGCCTTCGCTGACGAAGACCTCCAGCAGCTCGAAACGCTGCTGACCAAGGCCGACGAGCGCCGGCGTGACGGCGGCTTCGGCGTCGTCCGTGTCCGCTTCGGCGAGCAGACCCTCACCACCCGCGACGCTTACGCCAAGGCCACCAACATCTCCCGCCTCCGAGACTCCTACGAAGGCAGCATCGGCCGACTCACCGAAGACCTCGACCACCTCCGCCAGCAGGAGCGCCGCCTGGGCGAGCTTCACGCCAAGCTCGTCGCCGAGGAGCTCGAACTCCAAGCCCAGGTCTGGGAGATCGAGCGCCGCATCGACACCTACGAGCGCAACGAGCGCCTCCTGGCCATCATGGAGGAACGCGAGTCACGCATCCGCGAGTTCGACCGCTACCAGGCCGCGGGCATCGGCGACTTCCAGCGCCACATGGCCGCCCTGGAAAACCAGCACGCCCGACGCTTCGAACGCCTGGTCGGCAACGAGCTCGAGAACGACTACGAGACCCGCGCCCGCGTCCGGGCCCGCTCCTCCGCCCCCGGCCGCGAGGCGAGGGGCGAGGTGCTCAGCCTCCCCGAGGTCATCGTCGAGCCCGACGAGAAGAAGCCCGCCCGCGAGCGGCGCACCGGCGCCGAAGGCCCATCGGTCGCCGGCCGGGGCTGACCCCCCGATTCACGGGGCGCTTTGCCCAAGCTTCCATCCACACGCACCCGCCGTCGGTCACCCTCCGGGGACTGGCGGCTTTTCTTCTGCGCCATAGCAGTACTTCCACCCCGAAACGACAGCCCCGCCCCCTCGTCACTGGCTTTGCACCCCCGGCCCCGATACCTTCTGGGCGGTTCGTCCGCGGGGCCGAAGGACCGTTTTCCCCGCGGGCAGGTTCCCCATCACCGTCCGCACACGCGCCACGACGGCAAAGAGACACCGGTGCTGTTCGATCGACTGCTCGGACTATTCAGCGTTGACATGGGCATCGACCTGGGCACCTGCAACACCCTCGTCGCTGTGCGTGGACAGGGCATCGTGCTCAACGAGCCGAGCGTTGTCGCCGTCAAAAAGGGCACAAACCAGGTCCTCAAGGACGGCCAGGCCGTCGGCTGGGTCGCCAAGGAGATGCTCGGCAAGACCCCCGGCTCGATCACAGCGATCCGCCCCCTCAAAGACGGCGTCATCTCCGACTTCGACATCACAGAGGCCATGCTCGGCTACTTCATCCGCAAGGTGAACGGGCGGGGCAAGATCATCGGCCCGCGCGTCGTCGTCAGCGTCCCATCGGGCATCACCCTCGTCGAAAAGCGCGCCGTCTACGACTCGGCCCGCAGGGCCGGCGCCCGTCGCACCTTCCTGATCGAAGAGCCCGTCGCCGCCGCCATCGGCGCCGGCCTGCCCGTCGCCGAGCCCATGGCGAGCATGATCGTCGACATCGGGGGCGGCACCACCGAGGTCGCCATCATGTCACTGGGCGACATCGCCACCTGCGAGTCCGTCCGCGTCGCCGGCGACGACATGGACGAGGAGATCATCAACCACATGAAGCGCACCTACAACCTGATGATCGGCGAGCAGACCGCCGAGCGCATCAAGATCCAGATCGGCTCGGCCGCGCTCGTCGGCGAGGAGACGGAGATGGATGTCCGCGGGCGCGACATGATCTCCGGCCTGCCCCGCAAAACCACCATCACTTCCGGCGAGATCCGCGAGGCCCTCCAGGAACCCGTCCAGGCCATCATCGACACCGTCACCCGCACCCTCGAACGCGCCGAGCCCGAGCTCGCGGCCGACCTCGTCGAGAAGGGCATCACCCTCGCCGGCGGCGGCGCCCTCCTCAAGGGCCTGCCGATCGTCATCCAGAAGGCCACCGGCCTCGAGGCCCGCCTCGCCGACGACCCGCTCACATGCGTCGCCCGAGGCACCGCCCTCTTCCTCGAACACTTCGAGGAGTGGAAGCAAGTGCTCGAAAACGACCTCGACATCGCGTAGCCCATCGCGCGGAGGAGGCTGCGCCCGATGCCGCGCAGGGGCCGCAACAGACCGCTCGCTCTCTTCGCCATGCCGATCTGCATCGTGCTGGCGGTCATGTTCACTTTCATTCCGGCCCGCCGCACCGCCTGGCTCGAACCCCTCGGCGGGCTCGCCTTCGCGCTGATCGCCCCCATCAGCCACCCCGTCAGCAGCTTCGCCCGCTGGGTGATCCCCGCCGAACGCGACGCGGGCGACCCCGCGATCGTCCGCTCGCTCAAGGAAGAGATCGAAGGCTTCAAGGCCCTCTACTACCGCGAGCGAGCCCGCAACGAAGAACTCCGCGAACGGATCAGAGAGCTCCAGTCCGGTGTCTCGGTCAACCCCGAGCTCCCCGTCCGCCTCATCGGCGCCCCGGTCATCGTCGGGGCGAGCGATCTCTCCGGCGGCGCCCTCCGCGTCCGCATCGGGCGAGGCCTGGGCGTCCACGAGAACGCCGTCGCGACCAAGGGCCACCAGCTCGTCGGCCGGGTCGTCAGCGTCGGTGCCGCCAGCTCGCTGGTCCGCCCCGTAACCGACAACGCCGCGGGCCCGATCCAGGGGCGAGTCATCCCCTCCGACGGCTCGCCCGCGCTCCTGTGCGTCCTCCGCCCGGTCGGGGGCGGGCTGCTCGCCGGGCCGCTGGAACGCCCGGGGGGAACCGAGCCCCCGTCGGTCGTCCCGGGCGACGAGGTCCGCCTCGACGACCAGACCTGGCCCAGAAACGCCCAGATGCTGTTGATCGGTCGAGTCGTCCGCCTCGAACCCGCGCCCGACAACCCCCTCCGCCTGATCGTCATCGTCCGCCCCAGCCTCGACATCACCCGCGTCAGCGAAGTGGTGATGCGCCTGACGCCCGAGGGTGACCGCGTCGGCATCGAGCCCGCGCCGGAGGGACGCCGATGAACCCGATCGTCCTCGGCGTTGCGCTCTGGCTCTTGCTCGGGCTAGAGGTCGGTCTGCGGGATCTGCTCGCCATCGGCGCGTGGTCGATCGGGCCGAGTCTGGTCATCCCGCTGGTCGTCTTCGTCGCCCTCGCCGCCCCCGCCAGAGCCGCCCTCTGGTTCGCTCTTTTCGCCGGCCTCGCCCGCGACCTGGTGACCGTCGTCAGCCTCGACGGCGGCGGCGCGACCGTCATCGTCGGACCCGGCGTCATCGGCACGATGCTCGGCGCACAGCTCGTCCTGTCCGCTCGCTCGCTCGTCATGAAACGCAACCCGGTGACACTGGCGATCCTGAGCGTCGGCGCCGCGGGCGTCAGCGACATCGTCCGCGTCGCCGCCCTGACGGTCAGAAACGCCTACGACCCGATCGTCTGGAGCGCCGGCGAACGCCTCGGCGCCGCGCTGCTCAGCGCGGTCTACACCGGCGTCGCCGGGCTGGCCCTTGCGCTGGTGCTGCTGCCCTTGGCGCCGCTGTTCGGGTCGGCGATGAGCGCAGAACTCCACGGCCGGGGCTCGGGCGGCCGACGGGGCTGAGAGCCGGCCTCACCGGCGCAGATCCGCCACGCCACCCACGGCCCGTTACACTCTCCCCACGATGGCCGACATCAACGAAGCGATCTTCTTCGACGACGGGCTCGGGCAGCTCGCCCCGCTCACCGATCTCCGACCCGCCTTCGCGGTCCGCTGCGGGGCGCTGACCAACCTCCGGCGCGTCGCCGACGGGCTCGGCGTGCGCCCGATCGGCGTGGTCGTGCCCCCGGACACCGCCGACCTCACACGAGACCGCAACGACCTGCCGGTCAACAGGCTCCCCGAGGACGACACCCCCCGCCTGGCGATCAACGGGCGCTGCCCGCTCCCCCTGCGCGAGCTCGACGAGCTCGAACCCGGCACAGTCTTCTGCGAGGAGGAGACAGGGCACATCATCGGCGCGAAGGTCACCAGCGCACAGCTCAGGTCACTGCTGGACAACGAAACGCCCGCCGGCATCACGCGGCGAGACTTCCCCCAGCAACTGCTCATGTCCCGCCCCTGGCATGTCCGCTCGATCCGCGACACCGCGATGCGGGTCGACGCCGAACTGCTCACCCGGGGCGAGCCCCACGCCCCGCCCCCGGGCGTCACGGTCATCGGCGAGCAGCGTGTCGTGATCGACCCCGGCGCGACGATCTACCCCAATGTCACCCTGGTCGCCGAGGATGGCCCGATCGTCATCGGGCCCGGCGTAGTGATCCGCCCCGGCGCGACGCTGATCGGCCCGGTCTTCGTCGGGCGGTCCAGCCGCATCAACGAGCACGCCGTCATCCGCCCCCACACCGCGATCGGCCCCTCGTGCAAGGTCGCCGGCGAGATCTCGGGCGTCGTCTTCCAGGGCTACGCCAACAAGGCCCACGACGGGTTCCTCGGCGACTCGTGGGTCGGCGAGTGGGTCAACCTCGGCGCCGCGACCAACAACTCCAACCTGCTGAACACCTATTCGGAGGTGATCTGCCAAGCCCTGCCCGGCGGGCCCCGCGAGCGCACCGGCGAGACCTTCCTCGGCGCGATCATCGGCGACCATGTCAAAACCGCCATCGGCACACGGATCATGACCGGCTCGATCCTCCACACCGGCAGCATGTTCGCCCGATCGACGCCCGTCTTAGGCTGCGTCGCCCCGTTCACTTGGGCGACCGACGAGGGCGACCGCGTCTACCGCTTCGACAAGTTCATGGATGTCGCCCAGAAGGCGATGAGCCGGCGCGACATCGAGCCCGGCGAGGCCTACGCCGCACGTCTCCGGCAGCTCCACGCCGAACGCGACGCCTGAGCACGGGCTAACCTGCCGCCATGCGGACCCTGTACATCATCGACGGCTACGCGCAGTTCTTCCGGGCCTACCACGCGATCCGCACGCCCATGTCCAGCCCCGTCACGGGCGAGCCGACCAACCTCACCTTCGGCTTCGTCGGCCTGCTGCTCAAGCTGCTGCGTGGCGAGGGTCTCGCGGCCGACGGGCCGGGGGGCCGCCCGGATTACCTCGCCGTCGCCCTGGATGTCTCGGGCGATCGGGGCAGCATCCGGTCAGAGCTCTACCCCGAGTACAAGGCGACGCGTCCGCCCCCGCCCGAAGACCTGCCGCAACAGGTCGAGCGGTGCCTGAAAATCCTCGAAGCCGTGGGCGTGCCCCTTTTGGGCGCAGAGGGCTTCGAGGCCGACGATGTCATCGCCTCGATGGTTCGACGGCTGCGCAAGGAGCAGCCCGACCTGCGCATCCGCATCGTCAGCAAGGACAAGGACCTCAAGCAGCTCCTCGAAACCGGGCGAGTCGAGCTCTACGACGCGCACAAAGACGAGCTCATCACCGCCGACACCCTCAAAGAAGAAACGGGCCTCACCCCCAACCGCGTGATCGACATGCTCGCGCTCATGGGCGACACGGTCGACAATGTCCCGGGCGTCGAGGGCGTCGGGCCCAAGACGGCCGCGAAGCTCATCGCCGACTACGGCTCCCTCGACGAGCTGCTCGCACGCGCCGACGAGATCAAGGGCAAACGGGGCGAGAAGCTGCGCGAAGCCGCGGGCCGCCTCGGACTCTCGCGAGAGCTCGTCACCCTCCGCGACGATGTCGACTTCGAGCTTGACCTCGACCGTGCCTCGACCGACGCGCTCCACCCCGAGGCCCTCGCCCCGATCCTCCGCGAGCTCGGGTTCAACCGATACCAGGACGAGCTCAAGGCCCTCACCGGCGGCGCGGGCCAGGCCGACGCGGAGACCGGCGCCAACACCAAGCCCGCAACCAGATCCTCGGCGCGTGCCGAGCCCGGCGGCCTCTTCGATTCGGTCGAGCAGACCCGCATCGAACGCACCGAGACCGCCGGCGACTACCGGTGCGTGCGCACAACGCAGGAGCTCGAAGCGCTCGTCAAAGCCCTGAAGAGCGCCCCCGTGTTCGCCGTCGACACCGAAACGACGAGCGTCAGACCGATGCGGGCCGAGCTCTGCGGGCTCTCCTTCTCGATCGAGGCCGGGTCGGGCTGGTACGTCCCCGTCCGCTCGCCCGAGCCGGACGCCCACCTCGACGAGCAGACCGTCCTCGACGCCCTCCGCCCGCTCCTGGAAGACCCCGAGAAGCCCAAGTACGGGCACAACCTCAAGTACGACCTGCTGGTGCTCCGCCGGGCGGGCGTCGAGCTGCGGGGCTTGAGCAACCCCGCCTCCTGCGACTCGATGATCGCCAGCTACCTCATCGACGCCTCGCGCTCCAGCCACTCGATGGACGCTCTCGCCCTCGCCCTGCTGAACCACCAGTCCATCTCGATCAAGGACCTCATCGGCTCGGGCAAGCACCAGCACACCTTCGACACCGTTCCGCTCGACGCGGCGACCGACTACGCCGCCGAAGACGCAGACATCACCCTCCGCCTCTGCGAGCTGATGCGCCCCAAGCTCGCCGAGATGGGCCTGGAAAGCCTCGCCGCAACGCTCGAAATGCCGCTGGTCGAGGTGCTGGCCGAGCTGGAATACAACGGCGTGCTCGTCGATCCGAACGAGCTCGACCGCCAGCGCGAACGCCTCGACACCCAGATCGTCGAGCTGAAGCGCAAGATCCAGGACGCCGCGATGGAGGAGGCGGGCCGCTCCTTCGACCCCGACTCGCCGAAACAGCTCGCGGGCGTCCTCTTCAACAAGCCCGAGGCCGAAGAGCCGGGCCTCGGCCTCCGCCCCCTTCGCCGCGGCAAGACCGGCCCCTCCACCGACGCGGAGGTCCTCGACAAGCTCGCCTCCGCCCCCGAGATCACCACGCCCATCCCCGGCCTGATCCTCGAATACCGCCAGCTCACCAAGCTCGTCAACACATACCTCGGCGCGCTCAAGGACGAGATCCACCCCGAGACCAAGCGCATCCACGCTTCGTTCAACCAGACCGTCGCGGCGACCGGCCGCCTGTCGTCGAGCGACCCCAACCTCCAGAACATCCCGATCCGCACCGACATCGGCCGGGAGATCCGTCGCGCGTTCGTCGCCCCGCCAGGACGCGTGCTCATCACCGCCGACTACTCGCAGATCGAGCTCCGCCTGCTCGCCCACCTCTCGCGCGACCCGGCGCTCATCGAGGCGTTCGAACGCGACGACGACATCCATACCGCCGTCGCCGCACAGATCCACGACATCAAACCCGAGGAAGTGACCCGCGAGCAACGAGGCGGCGCCAAGATGGTCAACTTCGGCATCGTCTACGGCATCACACCCTACGGCCTCGCAAGACGCCTCGGCGTCGGCAACGACGAGGCCGCCGCCATCATCGACGGCTACAAACGCCGCTTCGCCGGCATCACCACCTTCCTCCAGGAATGCATCGAGTACGCCCGCAGCCACGGGTATGTCGAAACGATGCTCAAACGCCGGCGCCCGATCACCGAGATCGACGCGACCAACCCGCAGCGCCGAGCCCTCGCCGAGCGCATGGCGATCAACTCCGTCGTCCAGGGCTCCGCGGCCGACCTCATCAAGATCGCCATGGTCGACCTGCACGCCCGCCTCTCCGAGCACGCCTCCTACCTCCGAAGCGCCAAGGCCCCGGACGTCCCGGGCGTTCAGATGCTGCTGCAGATCCACGACGAACTCGTCTTCGAAGCGCCCGAGAAACACGCGCAAGAGGCCCTCGCCCTCATCACGAGCCGCATGGAGAGCGCCATGTCGCTCGATGTGCCGCTGAAGGTCGAGGCGGGCATCGCCATCAACTGGTACGAGAGCAAATGACCGAAGCCCCAAACCCAGCCCCCACCCCACCGGCAAGCGAAGACGCCTGGACCACGCGGCGTCTGCTCGCGTGGATGAGCTCGACCTTCGCCGAACGCGGAATGGACTCGCCCCGCCTGCTCGCCGAACTGCTGCTCACCCGCGCCATCGGCTGCGACCGAATGTCGCTCTACACCGACGCCGACCGCCCCGCCTCCAGCGCCGAGCGAGACGCCCTGCGGGCCCTGGTCGGGCGCGCGCTCAAGCACGAGCCCGTGCAGTACATCGCCGGCGAGGCCTGGTTCTACGGCATCCGCTTCGCCGTCGACCCCCGCGTGCTCATCCCACGCGCCGCGACCGAGACGCTCGTCGACCTCGTGCTCGAACACTTCAAGCCGAGGGTGCACGAAGAGCCGCCGGTCGACCCCGAAATCACGCCCGAGCCCCAAACCGAGGCCGAGACACCGCCCCCAGCGATGCCGCCGCGCCCCGCTCCACCGAGCGTCCGCATCGCAGACATCGGCGTCGGCTCGGGCGCGATCATCTGCTCGCTGCTCAAGAACCTCCACCACGCGACCGCCATCGCCACCGACATCTCTCCCGACGCGATCGAGCTTGCGAAAGCCAACGCCGAATCCTGCAGCGTCATCCCCCGCGTCGAGTTCCGCCAGGGCGACCTGCTCGAACCCCTCGCGGGCGAAGCCTCCTTCAGCGCGATCGTCTCCAACCCCCCCTACATCCCCGACCACGAGTGGGCGAAGGTCGGGCCCAATGTCAAGAACCACGAGCCGACCCACGCCCTGCGCGCCGGGCCCGACGGGCTCCGGTTCGTCCGCCCGCTGATCGACCAGGCGCCGGCCCTGCTCGTCCCGGGCGGGCTGCTGGCGATCGAGATCGCCGACTCGACGGCAGACGCCGTGCTCCGACTCGCGCGAGCCCGCCCGGACCTGCAAAGCTGCCGCATCGTTAATGATCTTGATGGCCTGTCCCGCGTGCTGGTCGCGACCCGAGCCTGAAGCTCACCCGACCGCTGCGGGGCGGCTCTTGCTCAGGGGATCTCGTACAGCCGGCGCACCCGCGTCGCGTCCTTGCCCGCCCTCTCAAGGTGGCGGACCAGGGCCCGGGCGAGCTGCCGCTCGTACTCCTGCAGATCGAAATCGGTGCGGGGGTTGTCGCCTTCGGCGGCCTTGAAGGCGTCGTCCCGGGCACTGTCGAAGGCCGCGTCGAACGGGGCGGGCCGCTCTGCGTACCCGCTGAGGTGCACCAGCACCCGCTCTCGCATCTCCCTGTCGACATCGGCCGTGCTCGCCCGGAACTGGGCGACCCGCCGGGCCTCCTCCCCGGTCCGGTGGCTGACGGCGTACGCGATCAGCCCAACCCCGACGAGGGCGACGAGCAGCACCCGAACGATCCCAGCGACCGCGGACTTTTTCTTGGCCATGTCAAGAGAATATCAGGCGTCGGTCTGCTGCGCCTCGGCCAGAGCCTTGCGGACTTCGTCGACCATCCGCTCGATCTGGAAGGGCTTGAACAACACCGCCCGGAGCCCCTCCTGCGAGGCACGCACGATCGAGTGGTGCGGGTCGTACCCGAACCCGGTCATCAGGATCACCGGCACCTCGGCCATCGCCTTGCGGGCGGCGCTGAAGACCTCGTACCCGTTCCGGTCGGGCATCTTGATGTCGCTGATGATCAGGTCGAACGGTTCGAGCTCGGCCCTGGCGACCCGTTCGAGCTCTTCGATCGCCTTGCCCCCGTCGGCGCACACGCTCACCTCGCACCCGCGGTGGCGGAGCACATCGCCCAGCACCCGCCGGATCTTCTGCTCGTCGTCGGCCACCAGCACGCGACGCCCAGACAGCACCGGGTCGCGCTCGCGGACCGCCATCGCCCGGTCGATGCCCAGAAGCGTCTGCGGGCCCGCCGCGACATTGCGCATCCGCGTGCGGATCGCGTCGACATCGTCGCGGATGCGGGTCAGGTGGCGGATCATCTCGGGGTCGTCGTCGCCGGCGCGGACCTCGCGGATCGCCGCGTCCGTCTCGGCGATGATGTCGTCCAAGGGGCCCGAGAGCTCGCCCTCGACCCGGTCGCACGCGGACTGGTTCGTCGCCGAACGCTCGACCACCAGCGCGTCGAGCATGTGCAGCGCCAAGGCCACGTGGCGGGCGAACAGCTCGGCGAACTGGCGGTCCTGGTCAGAGAAGGCGTTCGGCTCGGCCGACTCGATGTCCATCACCCCGATCACCTGGTCGAGCAGGCGGAGCGGGACCGTCAGCGACGAACGCGCGTTGGCCATCCCCGGCAGGAACAGCCGGTCGTTCTCCGTGTCGTTGCAGATGTAGCTCCGCCCGTGCAGCGCCACCCACCCGCAGATCCCGTTGTTCTCCTGCTCGGCGTGCAGCTGCAGCCCCCGGATCTCGGCGGGCAGCCCGCGGCTCATCACGCACTCAAGCCGCCCGGACTTCTCGTCCTTCAGCCAGATCGTGAAGTTGTCAAAGCGGAGCAGGTCGTGGGCGAACTTGATGATCTTCCTCTCGAGCAGCGCCAGTCGCTCGATCATGTTCATCTCGCGGAGCTGCTCCCGCTCGAGCTTGATCAGCTCGGTCCCGGCCCGCTCCAGCGCTTCGAGCTTCTGGCGGTGGCGACGCGCTTCGGTCACGTCGCGGACGACCAGCGCCATCCTCGCCTCCTCGCCCTGGTCGACGGGCACAGGCGACATCTCGATGTCGTAGATCCGCTCGGCCCCCCGGTCGTTCAGCTCGAAACGCCGGGGACGGTCGGACTTGTTGCTCTCGAACCAGCGGCTCGTCTCGCGGCAGAAGACAGACAGGTCCGCTCTCACGGACCTGCTCAGCGTCGCAAACCAATTGTTGCACCAGATCGCCCGGCCCTGGGTGTCCGCCAGGCAGACCCCCTCCCCGATCGCATCAAGCAGGGCCCCCGCGTCCCCGGAGCTCACCCCGTTGACATCCCCGGCCGAGATCACCACCGCCGAGGTGTCACCGTTGGCCGCGGGCGCGTCCTCCGGCCCGAGCACGGTGACATCGAAGTGCTCACGGAGCAGTGCTTCGAGGTCCTCGACGGGCAGATCGCCCGGATCGCGTATCACCAGCTTGAGCCGGTTCTTCACCATAACACCGCCATACTCCTCAGCGGGGAGAGCATGGCAGGATACCGCACTAACCATGGGCGTGTCGAATGGAAACACCACGCCCCGTTCATGCCAAACATCGGTTCGACCCGATCGATTCCTTCCAAGAGCCCATGATTTCGGTCCGAGAAGTGCACAAGTCGTTCGGTCCGGTGCACGCCGTCAGAGGCGTCTCCTTCGAGCTGGGACACCCCCAGGTCGTCGGTCTGCTCGGCCCCAACGGGGCCGGCAAGAGCACGACCATCCGCATGATCACCGGCTACCTCCCCCCCGATCGGGGCCAGATCAGAGTAGGCGAGCTCGACATGCTCTCGGATTCGCTCGCCGCACGCAGGCGGATCGGGTATCTCCCCGAATCGGCCCCGATTTACCCGGAAATGCGGACCCTCGACTACCTCCGCTTCAGAGCCCGCGTCTTCTCGATGACCCGGGCCGACCGAAGACGCCGCATCGCCGAGGTCATCGCCCGCTGCGAGCTCCAGCCCGTCCGCAAGCGCAGAATCGGCCAGCTCAGCAAGGGCTACCGCCAGCGCGTCGGCCTCGCAGCCGCCATGCTCCACGACCCCCCGGTCCTCATCCTCGACGAGCCGACCAACGGCCTGGACCCGACGCAGATCAGGGCCGCCCGCGCCCTGGTCCGCGAACTCGGCCACGACCGCACCCTCCTCGTCTGCTCGCACATCCTCGCCGAGGTCGAACGAACCTGCGACCGCGTGATCGTCATCGCGGGCGGCAGGGTCAGGGCCGACGGCTCGCCCAACGACCTCGTCGCCCTCGCGGCGGGCGGGTCGCCCTGCATCGTCGAATGCCGCGCGAGCCCCCGCGTCAATCCCGAATCGCTCATCAAGTCCGTCTCGGGCGTCCATACCCTTACATGCGAGACCCACGAGGGCA
>SLFH01000393.1 GCA_007124345.1 Phycisphaerales bacterium
CGCGGCGTCGTACCCCGCATCGAGATAGATCGCCGCGATGATCGCCTCGAACAACGCCGCCGTCAGCGACGCGGGCACACGCTCCTGCATCCCCTTGCCCAGCAGCATGTGCCCGCTCAGGCCGAGGTCGTCGACGATCCGCGCGCAGACCCTGCGGCTGACCACCGCGGACTTGATCTTCGTCATCTCCCCCTCGAGCAGATCGGGGAACTTCTCGAAGATCATCTCGCAGACCACCGCCCCGAGGATCGCGTCGCCCAGAAACTCCAGGCGCTCGTTGCTGTCCAGGCGGGTGTCGGTCGCCGAGGCGTGGGTGAAGGCGATATCGAGCAGGGACTGGGTGCGGAACTCGTGGTCCAGCACCTGCTCGATCTCACGTCGCTGCTCGTCGGTCATCGCACGCTCCAGCCCGGCGCACACGAAAGCCCGGGTACGACGCGCGGCCATCTCCGCACGACGCCTTCCTTCGCCGGGAGGCGGGGAACACACGCCCGCTGGACTGGATCGAGACCGCTCTGGCGCCCGTCTGACTCAACGGACTCGGAGCAAACCCGGCCCTGTCGCTTCGGCCCGGCCGATTCGGATCACATTCTACGGACATCTGTCGGCGTCACAACCCCTTTGCCCTTACTTCGGCTCAGAGACCCGAGACCCGACCGGGCCTATCCTTCCGGCTCGGCCCGGCAGGTGGGCCGGGAAGACCGACAGAGGCCGAAGTTATCGGGCCAAACACCCAGCCCGGTCGAGTCCGGCACGACACACCTTGTCGCCGGACACGCCCGGTCCGGGACAGCAGAGACGGAGACAGCTCATGACGACCCATTACCCCAAGCGCCGCAGCCGCATCAAGCGCAAGCGTTCCATGGGCTTCCTCGCCCGGATGCGCACCAAGAGCGGTCGGAAGCTGATCAACCGCAAGCGCCGAGCCGGCCGCGTGGTCAATTCCGCCGACAAGCGCTGATCGGGCGACGATCCCCTTCCGACATCGCACGCCGCGACCGCCTCTTTCGGGGACGGGAGCGGCGGTTGTTTTTTGAAACCAGCGGCCGGGTGGCACGCCTCGCCGGGCCGTGAGCGTTCGATGGACCTCACCGCTCAGCCGCCATCCCCTGTCGATGCCGGCGCGTGCAGGTCCAGCCAGTCGGCGACCCTCGGCCCGAACATCGGCAGCAGCCAGCTGATCCCCAGGTGCCCCAGGGGGTAGGCGAGTAGGTCCGGACGCCCCAGCCGCTCGAACAGCTCCTGCCCCCGTTCCGCGTCGACGATCCGGTCCATCGTCGCGTGCAACATCAGCACCGGCATCGATCGCAGCACCCGGGCGGCGTTGTGCGGGTCGAGGCGGCTGTGCTTGAGATACGCCTCGACCAGCTCGCCCCACTGCTCGGGCGTCGCGGGCTCGCCGTCGACCGTCAGCCTGACGCCCCCCCGCCCCAGCGAGCTGGTGCGCACGATCTCGAGGAAGTTGCTGCCCCCCGCGATCAGCACCGCGGCGTCGAACCGGTCGCCGAGCCTCGCCGCGGTCGCGGGCAGGACGATCGCCCCCAGACTCAAGCCCATGAGCACGCCCGGCCTCTGAGGGATCTCGGGGTACTCCTGCTCGATCGCCAGGAGCAGGGCCTCGCAGGCGTAGCCCCACTCGGCGAAGCGGTCGTCGACCAGGGCCGCGAGCACGCGTCCCGCCTCGTCGATCGTGGCGATCTCTTCCCCCTCACCGATGGCCAGCATCCTGCGCCCGACGAGGATCTCCTCGCGGTCCATGATGTTGGCCGGAGGCGTGATCACAAGCACCGCCCACCCCCGCCTGCGGAGGTTACGGAGCATGGTCTGCTCGACCTTGTAGCCCGTGATTCCGGTCTGGTGGACGACGAGCCCGCGGGCCCGGACGCCCCGCGCAGGCTTGAACAGCCTCCCGACCGTCAGACGCGTCGTCGTGCCGACATGCACATCCGGCCCCTGCTCGCTGACGAGGTCGGCCAAGTCCTCTGGCGCGAGCGTCGAGGTGACGGCCCAATACATGGCGGCCCAATCGTGGTTGATCCCCGGCAGGGGCGGGTTCGGAACCTCGACCCGCGCGACGCGCCCGACGCCGAACGACCCGAGGTCGTTCGCCCGCACCGGCCCGCGCCCGAAGAACTCGAACCCGTCGCGCGTGAGGTTGCCGAAGGTCCGTCGCATCGAGCGGACCTCGGCGTTGTCGGGGACCAATGTCTCGGCGTACCGGGGGGGCCAGACCTCGTCGGCGTAGATCGAGACAGACGAGTTCAGGCGCGATGGGTCGGCCGGGCGGAACGAGCCGCAGCCGGCGGAGACCGACAGCAGAATCGCAAGGTATGGAGCGAGGCGGGAGGCGAGCAGGCCGCGATGGCGCCCGCGCAGCATCATCGCGCGATACTGACGCCCACGCCCATCGGCTGGGGCCTGACCTCGTGGTTGGGCGACACGGTGATGCCCAGGGGGATGCGCTTGCCGTCGGGCCCGCGCGGGGGCATGCCCTCGTCGTCGATGATGCGCTGGATCGCCATGACGCCCTCAATGAGCATCTCGGGGCGGGGCGGGCAGCCGGGGACATACACATCGACGGGGATGAACTGGTCGCAGCCCTGCACGGTGGCGTAGGTGTCAAAGACGCCGCCCGTCGAGGCGCACGCGCCCATCGAGATCACCCACTTGGGCTCGGTCATCTGCTCGTAGATGCGCTGGAGGACGGGGAGCATCTTGATGCCCACGCGCCCGGCGACGACCATCATGTCCGCCTGGCGGGGGCTGAAGCGCGCGACCTCAGCGCCGAAGCGGGCGAGGTCGTAGCGCGAGCAGGCGGTCGCCATGAACTCGATGCCGCAGCACGCCGTCGCGAACGGCATCGGCCAGAGCGAACTCCGCCTCGCCCAGTTGACCACATGGCGGAGCTGGGTGGTGAGGAAGGTGTCTGTGCTCAGCGCGGCTTCGATGCCCATGTTCGCTCGGTCCTTCCGGCCCCTGTCGGGCCGGTCAACAAACCAGATCGGCCGGTGCGTTCCTCGGGACAAGTCATCCCGCTGCGCACCGGTTCGTCGGCGCGGGCGAGGGGGATGCCCCGCCAGTGCGCACGACTCTATGCGCCCGAAACGGGCCTCAGCGACCGATCGACTCGATGGCTTTCAGGGCGGCGTCGGGGTTATCGACCCTGAGCACGCAGCGGGTCGGAGAGCCGTTCTCGGGCGGGGCGAGGTAGGCGTACTGGACATTCACGCCCGCGAGGGCGAGTTTGGTCGAGATCTCGCGCATGAACCCCTGCCCGGTGGACATCGGGACCACGACCACCGGCGACTCGAGCACCGGCCCCGCGCCCGATTCGACCATCGACTCGCAGAGCTCCCGCAGACGCTCCTCGGGGCGGCCGAGCAGGCGGACGCACCCGCGCCCGTTGCTGTCGGCGACCGCGATCGCCGAGAAGGTAATCCCGGCCGCGGCGGCGGCCTCCAGGAAGCCCGCCAACTCGCCGGGGCGGTCGGCCAGGTAGATCGAAAACTCGGTCTGGAAGGGGGCGTCCATCGCTGGCAAGTGCCTCGCTTTCCCCTCAAAGTCGGGCGGAGATCGTAGAGGTCCAGCCCCGCCGAAACCATCGCGGCGGCGAGATTCCCACCCGGCGTAACCGCCCTGCGGCGAGCATGCGTCAGCGTGGCTGGGCGGGGGCCTGGCTGCCCCAGGAACTCATCCGCTCGCGACGCCCGGCGACCTCCGGCTCCCCGAAGAGCACTTTGCCCACAGGGTCGCTCTCAAGGTCGCTCCGCTCGGTGCTGATCCCGCTCGCCCCCACCCCTCTGGTCGCGGTCACCCGCTTGTAGCAGCCCGCCGGGGCGAAGAGCAATACGCCCGCCGCGGCCCACGCCAACGCCGAACACGCCCGGGCGAAGCCGGGCCGAGATTGCCTGTCCATGGTCTGCTCATCGGTCTCGCGCGGGTCGGCGACGCTTCGGCGTCGCCCCCGCACGGCCAGGTGCTGCCGTCCTCCCGTCCGAACTCTGTCCGGACCGGCCCGATCCGCCCACGCTTCTCTCGCTCCTGGGCTCCGCGCCGCGTTCTCCGCCGCTCGTTCCCTTGCCGGCGCCCTTCTTGCCCGGGCGGGTTGCATCGCGGAGGACCCGGACCTCGTCCCTCGTCAGCTCCCGCCACTCGCCCCGGGCCAGCCCCTTGAGGCGGAGCGGGCCCATGGCGATGCGTTCGAGCTTTTTGACCGGATACCCCACGCCCGCAAGCATGCGCCGCACTTGGCGGTTGCGCCCCTCTTTGAGGGTCAGGTGCAGCGTGGTCCGGTCGCGGTCGCGCTTGACGATCTCGAGCTGGACGCGGGCGGTGCGTGCGGCGCCGACGGTTTTGCCTTCTTTGCGTTCGGCGAGGTATATCCCCTCTTCCAGCGAGGCGATGTCCTCATCTGCCAGTTGGCCTCGGACCACGACGCGGTAGGTCTTGGCGACGCCGTAGCTCGGGTGGGTGAGGCGGTTGGCCAGCTCGCCGTCGTTGGTGAGCAGGAGGAGGCCGAGGGTCTCGAAGTCGAGTCGTCCGACGGGGAAGAGGCGTTTGGCGGCGGGGTGCTCAACGAGGTCGATGACGGTCCGCCGGTTGGCCCCCGGCTCGTCGGCGTTGGTTGTGACGGTGCGCGAGGGCTTGTTGAGCATGATGTAGATGCGGGGGTCGCGCTTGGGCAGGGCGAGGCCGTCGACCACGATGCGGTCCTCGTCGGGGTCGACGAGGACGGGCATCTCGCGGACGATCTCGCCGTTGACCGTGACCAGCCCGCCCTGGATCATCTCCTCGCAGGCTCGACGGGAGGCGACGCCGGCGTCGGCCATGACCCGCTGGAGCCGGACCTTCTTGCGCGGCTTGCGCCCACCCTTGGAGCCAGTCTTTGAGGTGGTCTCGGATCTGGGGCGGGAACCCGGTTCGCGTGGGTGGGAAGGTCTGGGTTCTGCGTCCGAGTCTGGCACGGGGGATGATAGCGCTGGGCGTGCAGGCTCCGGGCCGGGGTGTCGTTCTTGCGGGCCTGGGGCGTGCGGGGGCGTTATGGTGGAAGTACAGGGGCAAGGACCCGCCCCACTGGAGCCGGCCGCATGCCTCAGGGTGAGACAGGACGATCCGCCACGCGCACGCCACGGGACTTGGCAGACAGCCTTCGGGGCCGGGCGAACCCTGTGCTCGATGATGTGTTTCTGACGCCCCGCGTGATCGACCAGAACGCGTTCGAGGAATTCTCCGCCACGCTGCGTGAGCTGATGGCGATGGCGACCGAGCAGCGTCGCTCGCTCCGCGAGGCGGCGAGCGAGGCCGCCGAGACCGACCGCTCCACCCGCGACCTGCGCGAGGAAGTTTCGACGCGGCTCAAGGCGCTGCGGGCGCTCCTGCCCGAGGTCGACCGCAGGCTCGAAGCCGCCGAGAAGATGGTCGGCGACGAGGTCGACGAAGGAGCGATCCGTCAACGCGTCCGCGAGGTGTTCGAGCGGTCCGCCTCCGAGCCGCTGGCCCAGCTCCGCACGCGCACCGACGAGACGGTCCAGCACGCGAACAAACGGGTCGAGTCGCTGCTGATCGCGATGGAGACGAGGCTCGCCGAGGCGGAGCGACGCGCCGAAGCCGCGGCTTCGGGCAGCGCCCACAGGATCGACGAGCAGATCCGCATGCTCGAGTCGCTGCTGACGCGTGTGCAGGAGGGCGTGCCGCACATCGAGCAGAGGCTCGCCGAGGCGGCGGGCCGAGCGCAGCAGCAGGCCGAAGCGTTCGGCTCGCACCTCGAAGAGCGCGTCGCGCAGATCCGCGCCGAGCTCGCCAAGGCGACCGGCCCGGCCGTGACGAACCTGCACCTGCTCTGCTCGCGCGCTGTCGAGGTGATCGGGCGCGACCCGCGCCTCGCCTCCGACCCCGACAACGAGACCCCCTACCGCGAGGGCAGCCTCGGCGACCTGATCGAGAAGGCCGGCGCGATCGACGCGCGGGCCCAATCCGCAGCGGGCGAGGCCGAGGCGCTTCGAAGGCAGGCCGACGAGGTGAGCTCGGCGCTGCGCGACGCGATCCTCGCGGCGGCCGAGGGCTGCGACCGCCTCGAAACCGTTCGCGATCGCTTCAACAAGGAGACCGCCGAGAGCGAGAAGGCCGCGGCCCGCCTGGCCAAGTCGGTGCGCACCCAGCGCACCGCGATCGAGTCCTGTCTCTCGGCGATCGACTCTGAACAGGTGCGGGCGCTGCGGGCCGACGCGGACAAGATCGAGCGGCTTGCAGAGCAGCTCAAGGGCGACGAGGCGGACAAGGCGATCAAGCTCGCTTCCAAGGCGGAGCGGTCGCTCCGCAAGGTCGAGACGCGCCGGGCGGAGCTGGAACGATCGCTCGAAGCCACCGCCGCCCTCGCGGCCGAGGTGGAGATCCGCATCGGCGCGCAGGTTGACGAGCTCGCGGCGATGGTGCAGGAACCGCTCAACGAGCTCGGCGAGCATGTCAGCAAGGTCGGCGACTGGCTGAACCGCCTGATCGACCGGGCCGAGAACGCGGGCAAGGGCGCCGAGCACGCGATCGCGCAGGCCGCCTCCGCAGGAGAACGCCTCGAAGCGGTGATCGAACGCCTGGAACCGTGGAAAGACCTGGCGGCCTCGGCGTGGAGCGGCGAGCTCCCTCCCAAGGCTCGCGAGGTGCTCGACAGGCTGCGCACCGACATCGGCCGCGAGATCGAGAAGGCCGAGACGGTGCTCGCGCGGCTCAGCCAGCGCGTGCATCGCGTCGAAGCGGAAACGGTCGAGACGAAGCCGCAGAAGGCTGGCTCGTCCAAGCCGGCCCACCCCGAGCTGTCGCCTCCGCCCCCGCCGAGGATGAAGGCGGCAAGGTCACGCCGCCCGGGTCGCGGCGACGACTGAAGCCGCACCGAGCGCGGCCTGTTTCCCCACACCCCTCCCAATGAAAAACCGCCCCTCGCAACGAGGGGCGGTGTTCTTTGGCGAGTTGCTGTCGGGTCCGATCAGGCCGGTGCGAGGATCCGGTCCAGGAGGGAGCCGGAGTTCTGGCGTCCGATCCAGAAGATGGTGTTCTCGACGGAGTCGAAGGAGTTGGAGAGGGCCCGATCGAGGGTCGGGATCTGGAAGAAGCTGGCGTTGGGCGGGGGCAGGCGCGGGGCGTTGGCCGCGAGGACATCGACGCCGCCGGGGGCGTTGTTGGCCGTGACGCGGAGGCCCATCAACTCGTTGAGGTGGCGGCTGACGCTCGCGGTGATGGAGGTGATCAGGTTGTCGACATCCTGCGCCGAGGGCGTGAAGCCGAGCTGGGCGTGGGAGGGGACGAAGACGACCGCCTCGTCGTTCCGGTCGATGTTGAGCGGGTCGGACCGCTGGGCGAAGCCGAAGGGCTGGCTGAGGACGCCGCCGCCGAAGCCGAGGTTCAGGCCGAACGCCTGGCCGATGGTGCTGCCCAGGAGCGGGCTCTTGGGGTCGACGGCGTTGGAGAGGAAGACGGTGGAGAAGTCCTGGAACTCGAAGTCGCGGGGATTGGTCGAGAAGCGGACATCGACGCCGGCCCTCGCGTAGAGGCTTTCGAGGTTGGAGACGACATTGCCGACAATGTAGTCCTTGATGGGCTGGCCGTTGATGGCCGAGCCGACGAGGCCGAGGACGGAAGGATCGAAGGCGGTGAGTGTGGTCTCGCGGTTGCCGGCTTCGAGCCAGTTGACGTTGCCGCCCTGGAGTTCGATGAACACGTTCTGGGTGCGCTGAACGACGGGCGCCGTGCCCTCGGTCACGATGCGGATGCTGTAGTCGGTGTTGAAGACGCCCTGGAGGTAGATGGCGTAGGAGGCGGGCGCAAGGCCGCCGCCGTCGGCGCGACCGGGCGCGGCGAAGGTGATGTAGAAGTCGCCGTTCTCGTCGAAGCCGTAGCTGTTGATGCCGTTGTCGGCGATGACGCCGGGTGTGCCGCCGGTGGGCGAGAAGTCAGAGGGGCTGAAGAGGAGTGAGGCGTCTGCGAGGCCGCTGGCGCCGGTGGTGTCGAAGAGGGCGAACTGCACGAAGTTGCTGAAGTCGAGGAAGGAGGAGCTGAAGTCCTGGCCGAGATCGGGCCCGCGGCTGCCGAGGTCGGCGCCGAACTCATTGAGCTTGACGGTGATGGTCATGAGCGTGCCGGGCTGGATCGGCTGGCCGTTGTTGAGGAGGTAGACGTCGATGTCGGGGAAGATGTCACCCGGGATGCCGACATGGCCGCGGGGGCCGATGGAGCCGTTGATGTCGGTGACGAGGCGTCCGCCCTGGCGTGTGGAGGTGATGTCGCCCGAGGGGCTGGAGCCGACGACGGACATGCCGGGCCCGCGTGTGAAGACGTAGCCGCCGCGGACGATGGACTCGACATCGTCGGCGGTGCCGAGCTCGCCGTCGGGCCCGGCGAACTCGATGAGCCTGGGCGCGTTGACGATGCGCTTGGCGCTGCCTGCGTCGGTGATGTCGTTGAAGCCGCTGTTGCCGTCGTCGTAGACGGTGATGTCGAAGCGGTAGTCGCCGAAGGTGCCGGGGACGTTCGGGAAGTTGACGAGGCCCGGGCTCTGGAAGGGGAAGAGTCCGGTCTGGGGGTTGAGATTGGCGACGGCGATGATGTAGGTGCCGGTGGTCTGCACGAAGAGGTTTCGCTCGCTGACAAAGTCTGCGAAGCCGATGCCCGAGCCGGGGAGGACGATGACATCGTTGCTGGCGTTGGGGCCGGTGAAGCTGTTGACCAGGTCGCCGCTGGGCGTGAGAACCGAGACCTCGGCGAACTGGCCGATGCCCTGGACATTGCTCAGGCGGAGGAACTGGCCGGCCTGGAGTGTGACGCTGTAGAGGTCGGCGTCGGCGCCGAAGCGGAAGAAGTTGAGGTCGTGGTCGGGGTGGTTTCCGATGCGCCCGCGGATGGTGTGGGTGACATTGACATCGGGCAGCCCGTCGGGCTCGTAGTTGTTGTCCATCACCAGGTTGAGGTTGGCGGGCCCGTAGAAGTCGACGTCGATGGGGTTGCCGAAGACATCGTTGCCTGTGAGGCGGATGGGGCTGAGCCTGTCGCCGACATCGCCGACGATGGCGTCCTTGGAGAAGTTGTCGCCCGCGAAGCCGTCGCCGTTGCCGTCGAGGCGAGCGCCGGCGATCTGGCCCCGGATGATGTCCTGGGAGAGCTCGAAGCGGTAGACGCCGGGGCCGGGGACGGCGGGGCGCTGCGGGAGGCTGCGCTCGGTGACGGAACGCTCGAAGCGGACGAGGGCGGTGTTGGTCGCCTCGTCGTAGCTGATGGTGTAGTCGAGGCCCTCGACGAGGAAGATCTGCTGCGAGCCGGTGGCGCCGCGGAGTTCGCGGACGCTCAGGGCGTCAGAGAGGGTGGCGGCGTCGATGGGCTGGTTGAAGGTCAGGCGTGCCGTGAAGACATTGGCCGACTCGGTGACGCGGAGGTCGGCGACCTGGATGGGCACTGGCTGCGTCTCGGCGCGGGTAATGGCGAAGTTGCCCTTGTTCACGCCGGCGGTCCCGCCGATGTTGACGGTGCCGATCGTGCCGGTCGAGGAGATGCGGAAAGACTCGGTCGAACGGTTGGAGCCGACACCCGAGCCGGTGATGGTGACGTTGCCGATGCGCGAGCGACCCGGTGCGACGCGGTCGTCGGCGGTTCCGAAGAAGCGGTCGGGCCCGCGGAGGGCGCCGGCGACGATGTCGGACTCGAAGAAGTTGCCGCCGACGGTGATGTTGGAGGCGAAGCCCGAGCCGACACGGTCGGCGTTGATGCCCGTCCCGCCGTAGTCGGCGTTGGCGCCGAGGTCGCCGCCGATGAGGATCGACGAGTTGGTCATGTCGCCGGCGATGGCGACATTGCCGAGTTGGTCTGCGACCGAGAGGCGGCTGCGGAGGAAGGCGTTGGCGGTGAAGGCGGGCTGCGCCCCGCCACCAAGGGTGGTGGCGGCGCCGAGGTTGCGTCCGACGCGGATGAGTGAGGTGTCGACGACGCCGTTGACGGTGATCCGCGTGGCGCTGCGGAAGATGTTGACATCCGCCTGCATGCGCCCGTTGATGGTGATGGTGCCGGCGCTGACGAGGTCGATCTTGGCCTCGTTGCGTACGGTGGCGACCTGGTCGCCGTAGCGGCCGTTGACGGTGAGGGTGGTGACGCGCCGGGCGTCGATGAAGCCGGCGTCGAGGTTTCTGAAGGTCATCGTGCCGACATCGCCGCCGAAGCGGATGTCGCCGGTGGTGCGGACATCGCGGAAGGTGGCCGTGCCGCCGTCGCCGTCGATCACGACGCTCGAGTCGCCGCGCAGATCGCCGACGATGTTGAGCGTGCCGAGCGAGGCGTCGTTGCGCGAGAAGACATTGAAATTGCTGATGCGTCCGTTGTCGCGGGTGGACTCGACGCGGAGCGACGACTGCAGCGTGGTGCCCGAGAGGCGGACCGCACGCGTCTGCGCGTCCCATGTCGCCTGGCCTGGGCCCGAGAGCGTGATGCGGACGGCCTCGTTGTTGCCGAGGTTGACCTCCAGCCCGCTCGCCCCGATCGGCGTGCCCGCGGGCGCGCCGAGGAAGATGCGGCTGTCGGCCACCGGGCTGTTCACGCCGACGAAGCTGAAGCGACCATCGCCCTCGATCGAGCTCTGGATGTTCTCAGAGCCGAAGCGGGTGGCGATGACATTCGAGCCCGAAGCGATCGAGACATTGCGGATCTCGCTGACGCCCAGAGCGCGGGTGACGCCGGCTGTGCCGGAGTTGTATACGCCGTTGGCGCCCGCCGATAGGCCGGCGACGAAGTCGACATTGTTGGTGTTGCCGCCGATCGAGACGCCGTCGATCACGCCGGCGCGGACGGTGTCGGCGTCGGGGCCGACCCCGCCTGGGCGGTTGTTGAAGCCGAGGTCGAAGACGCCCGCGGCGAAGAGCACATCGATGGCGTTGCCCCCGATGGTGATCCCGCCGATGCGGTCGCCGGCGGCGAAGTAGCTCGCCCCGCGCGTGCCCCGGGTGCCCGAGTCGGCGAGCACGCCCATCCCGATGGTGATCTGCTGGATCCGCTCGCCGGCGTAGAAGCCGGTCTCCCACACCTGGCCGGAGATGTTGATGTTGACGATGTTGCGTCCGGCGTGGATCTGCGGCCCATCGATCTGGGAGGTGTTGGCGGTGCCGGTGGGGACCTGGCTCCTGAAGTTGTCGAACTGGACATCCGGCGAGAGGTTCTGGTTCACGCCGACATTGCCGAAGACATTGCTGCTGGAGGTGACGACGAGCGAGACAATGTCCAGCCCGGCGTGCACGCTGCCGAGGAGCGAGCCGTTGTTGATCGTGAGGGATTCGATGCTGCCGTCGAAGGCGGCGATCCTACGGCCCTGCAGGAGCGAGCCGTTGTTGATGGTGATCGTCTGGATGCCGCGGGAGAAGCTGATGATGTTGCCGCCGAAGTCGCCGTTGATGGTGACGCGGCCGATGCGGTCGAAGGCCTCGATGGAGCCGCCGCCGAGGGTGCGGTTGCCGGGGAGGTCGACGCCCCGGCCGATGGTGACACCCCCCTGGCCGCCCCCGCCGATGACGCTCCCGCCGGGCACGACGACCGGGTCGATACCGAGCGTGCCGCCGACGCGGACATCGGCGTAGAGCTGCCCGTTGGGGGCCGAGAGGGAGAAGAGGTTGCCCCTGACGAGGATCACGCCCGCCTCGCCCTGGCGACCGATGTGGCGCCCGGCCACGAGCTGGCTGACACCGCCGGAGATATCCGCGTTGAGCACCAGGTCTCGCCCGGCCTGCACAACGCCGACGACGCCGGTGTCGGTGGTCGTCCTGATGGTGGCGACCAGGTCTCCCGCGAGGGTGACGACGCGGGCGACGGGCCCGGCCGAGACGATCTCGCCGCTGAAGCCCGTGCCGGCCTGGAGGTTGTTCAGGCGTCCGTCGGAGCCGCTGATGGTGAACTTGCTGTTGATGATGTTGCCGCCGGCGGTGATCGCGTTGACGAGGCCCGCGACCCTGATCTCCGAGGAGGCGATGTCGTTGGTGACGGTGATCGCCTGGCGGATCTCGCCGGTGTTGATGCGGCTTGCGCGGAGCGAGTTGTTGGCGATCAGCCGCTCGATGCGTCCGTCGACCTGGATATCGACGCGGGCGATCGTGCCCGCGGAGATCTGCCCGCGGACATCGCCGATGATGTCGATCAGCAGGTCGGACATGACACCGGTGGTCTGCTTGGTCTCGATGCGCTGGATGTTCCCGCCGATGGTGATCGTGCTTGGGCGGAACTCCTGATCGCTGCCGGTCCGCGTCGAGTTGCGGAAGCCGGTGGCGAGGATCGCGTCGGCGCGGTTGGTCAGCTCGATGTTGGAGGCGTCGAAGAAGCCGTTGGTCAGGTCGAGGCGTTCGAGCTCGTCGGCCCGGATGCTCGAGCGGAAGAAGTCGGCGTTCTGGCCGTCGACCTGGCCGATCACGCCGAGGATGGTCTCGGTGGTGTCGAAGAACTGGGTGACCCAGAGCGAGTCGAACTGGGCGACGAAGATCTGGGCGCCGTCGTAATCGCCGCCGCCGCGCAGGCGGACCTGCTCGATCCCGCCGAACTCGAAGGGCGGCTCTGCGGGCGTGAAGTTGTTGGCCGCGGCGATCACGCTGCGGATCGAGGCGCCGGCGGTTCGCCCGCCCTCGACCGACTGGAGCTCGTTCTCGGCGAAGATGCCGGTGGTGGCGATGGGCGAGTGCTTGCGCGGGGCCAGCCCGTCGCCGATCTCGACCGTGCCGATGTTGGGGGCGTAGATCACGCCGACGATCCCGTCGAACCGGTCGGCGACATTGCTGTTGTCGGAGTTGGCCTGCAGGTCGACAAGGGTCGCGCCCCCGCCCTGGAGCCTCACATCGCCCATCGCCCTGGCGACGCGGACGAACTGCACATTGCCCTCTCGGACAACCACGCCGTTGAGGAACGGCCCGAACGGCCCGCCGATGTCGTCCAGGGCGGCCGGGCCGGTGGCGCGGGCGAGTGAGTTGACCGGGCGGAAGGCTGTCCCGTTCCACAGCGGGCTCATGGTGTTGCCGCTGATGCCGATCGGCCCGCCGACATCGCCGTTCAGGCCCGCCTGGATGCCGAGCTCCGGGCCGATGAGGCGGGGGCCCCACGCGGGGACCTGGGTCCGCCCGAGGCTGCCCCGTGTGATCTCCAGCTCGTTGAGGCCGATGACATCGATGGCGACGATGTCGCCGTTGAGCGTGGTGTTGCTGATGCGGTTGAGCCCGGTGCCGCCGGTCTGAACGATGCGGTAGACATCGATCTCGGTGTTGCCGGAGATGTTGACATTGCTCTGGGCGGTCGCGTTGGTGATGTCGATGCGACCGATGGAGACGGGACCGGCGCCGGAGGTGCCGCCCACGCCCGAGATGTTGAGGTTCCGCCCGCCGGCGAGATTGACCTCGATGTTGGCGATGGCGACGCCGACGGAGTTGTCGATCGGCATGATGCGGACCACACCGATGGGGACCTGCGAGGGCACGCCGGTCACGCTGATGCTGACCCTGCCGCCGCGATCGTCGGTCAGTTCAAGCGACTGGCCGGGGATGATGGGCAGCTGGGTCTGGAGCCCGACGAGGTCGATCCTCGGGAAGTCCATGAAGCGGATGTCGGTGTTGACGCCCGTCTGGAAGAATCGGGCGGTGTCGACATTACCCTCGAAGATCCCGACCTGCGTCTCGCCGTCGGCGATATCGATGTCCTGGCTGATCAGGAAGGCGCCGAGCGTGGCGTTGTCGGGCAGGATGAATCGGGAACCGACGCCGTGCATGTGGGCGCCGGCGCGGATCATGCCGACCGAGCCGGTCGCGCCGGGGTTGGCGACCAGGTCGCGCCCGGTGCGCAGCACGATGCCGACATCGCGCGTGTCGTTCCCGCCCTCGTCGATCGGCTGGAGGTAACCGATGCCGCCGCTGATGTCGATCGTGCCGACATCGCCGCCCACATCGATAAAGAGGAACGAGACATCGCCCTGGGTGGGGCCCTCGCCGCCGATCTCGCTGCGCCCGGTGAACAGCATGCCGAGGTTCCCGCCGATGTTGTAGCGGACCTGGCCGAATGTCTGCTGCGGGTCGATGTCGGCGCCGGTCCAGATGCCGTAAAGGTTTCCGGCCGCGGCGTACACGCCGGCGCGCAGGCTCTGGCGGACGCGAGCCTCTTCCTCATTGGTGTTGAAGATCTCTTCGGGGTCCTGAATATCCCCGCCGGGCGTGTAGTAGCCCGTGCCGACGCGGTGGATGCCCCACGAGCCGTTGAGCACAGTGACGCTGGGCTGGCCCGCGCTGGTCTCCGCGGCGGTGCCCGCGCCGGTGCGCACCGAGCCGAGCGTCGTCGGCGCCATGCCGTTGATCGCGACCGTGTACGCAACGCCGTCGATAAAGCGCTCGTTCGCCGAGTTGGGGTCGTAGACCACCAGGTAGTACACGCCCGGCGCTTCGGGCTCGAAGACGAAGCTCTGGCCCTGGGCGAGCTGCCGCTGCTGGGTCTCGCCGGCGGCGACGGTGCGCCCGTCGGTGTCGACGATGCGCAGACCGACATCGATGTTGGGCGACTGCACGACCACGGGCGTGGTGCCGTCGACCGCGAAGCCGAAGACGTCGGACACATCGACCGCGGTGTGGAACGAGGGATCGCGGAAGCCGACCTCGCCCCGGATCTCCACGGCGGTGCCGAGCGAGCCGACCCACTCGGCGGCGTCGATCACATCGTTGCGCAGCTGCGAGCTGCCCAGCAGGATGCCTTGGTCGGAGTAGATCCGACCCGCGCCGTTGGAGCCGGGGTTGCGGACCTGGAATTCCGCCCACACATTGAAGAAGAACTGCTCGTTGACCTGCGAGCCCTCGGGCAACGCCCAGATGAACTCACGCTCGCGGTAGCGCAGGATGTCGCGAGGCGGCCTGTTCGCGGGGTCGTTGATGTCGCCGACGACCGTGATGTCCATCAGCGAGCGACCGCCCGCGATGAACTCGCCGAGCGAACGCCCGACCACCAGCTCGTTGTTGGTCTTGAACGCCTCGGTCACCTGGAAGCCGGGCGGGAGGGTCGCGTCGTCCTCGATGACATACAGGCCCGCGTCGCTGGCGACGATGAACGCGCCGAGGTCGCCGTCGACCGTCGTCGAACCCATCATGTAGCCGATGTTGATCTCGTCGACGGCGCCGGTGAATCTGGACGAGCCGTGCACGACGCCGTGGATCGCAACGCGACCCATCGAAGAGCCGTCGTTGACGAAGATGCCCTGCGCCGGGTTGTTGAACGCCAGCGGGTTGGTCAGCGCGAGCCCGCCCCCGAAGACCGGGATGCCCGGCACGGGGCCGCCCGGGTTGAAGGTCTGGGTCGAGGAGGGGTTGCGCAAGAAGGGCGAGCCGATGATCACCGAGCCCTGCCCGGGGGGCAGGCCGAGGCCGTCGTCGTCGGCGGTGAAGGCGTAACCGAAGCCCGCCTGCTCGAACTGATCGAACAGGCCGATGAAGTTCTCCGAACGCGTGTAGATGAACGCGTTCTCTCCCGTGCCTTCCTGGTAGATGCCGTTGGGCAGTTCGAGAGGATTGAACGAGGCGTTCTGGTTCTCGCCCTGCTCGATCGTGCCGCCCAGGACCGTGAGGTTGGTGCGCGAGTCGGTGTTCTCCAGCACGACGCGGCCGATGCCGGCGTTGAAGTCCGGAATGCCGTCGAGATTGCGGTCGATCAGCACGACGTTGTCGACGACACCGACGCGGATCGTCGGGACCATCGGGTTCTGGTACAGATCGGTGATCGTCGCGCGGGCGCCGATCGGGCCGACCAGGCGGAACTCGGCCCCGAAGAGCGTGCTCGACACGACCTCGTTGAAAATGCCGAACGGGAGCGTCGCCGAGAAATCGTCGAGGCGGAACGGGTTGGGGTTGTTCGCCGTCGCGACCAGGCGGACCTCGTCGAAGACACCCGTGACCCGCGGGTCGGCGGCGCTGAAGAAGAACTCGCCGACGCCCGCGGCGATGTTCGCCCCGTCGCCACCGATGTTGAAGTCGCGCAGCGCGGTCCCCGTGAACGCGTCGATCACCTGGCCGTCGAACAGCAACTCCAGGCGGATGTCGTTGTAGGGCAGGCCGAACGCGGTGATCGGCTGGAACTGGGCGTTCACGCCCCGGTTGGCGAAGAAGCTGAACTCCTGCATCGCCAGGGGGAGGCCCGACTCCTCGCCCAGGAACTCGAAGGACATGAACCGTCCCTCTTGGCGGGTGATGACCTGCAGGGCCTCGGTGCCCGCGATCGGCCCGTCCGGGCCAATCTGGGCGATGATCCGCGAGTCGGTCGCCGGGGAGAGGTTGTGACGGACGCGGAGGTTCGATTCGTCGAAGATCGTGCCGCTGGGGATGTTCCGCGGAGTCTCCTCGCCGAAGTCCTCGTCGATGATCTCGGGATCGTCGGGATCCTCGATCTCGATGTTGGTGTTGAGGTAGGGGATCGAGTACCCGAAGATCACCGCGGCAACGCCGATCCCGTCGCCGTTCAGATCGCTCTCGGGCGTGATCTCGAGCGTGAACAGAAGCTGACGCGGCTCCAGACGTTCGACGGCCGGACGGGCCGACCGGCCTGCGAGCGCCGCGAGCCTGCCCGCCGAGTGCTTCTCGGCAGAGCGGGTGCGCCGACGAACATAGGGACGCACGACAGCGGAAGAACGGTTCATGGCTGCTCCTCGGACATCCACCCGGCTCTGCCGGGCGGCACAACCTACTTCATCGCCGCAAGATCCTCAACCCACCCGGACCTCACACAACGCGAACGAAAGCGCCATGGCGGCTCCGGATGCCTCAGGATCTCGCTCCGGTGGGGCCTCGTGCCTTGCGACGGCCTCGCGGGCAGCAAGCGGGGGCTGCCCCAAAAGAACCGGCGCGCCCCGGCGTGGTGGGTCCCGGGGCTCTCTCGCGGTACGCACGGCGCGTGCCGCTGTTCCGGAGTGTACCACAACTTGACGCCGCGCGCCAAACACCGTCGTCCCGGATTTTCTCCACCCACCCGCCCGGACGCCGCTACAGGATCCGCCTGGACCGGGGGTAGCTCCCAAGAACCGACAGCTCTTTGCAGTGACGCTCCACCTCATCCAGCGCCGACGCCAGCTCCGCGTCCTCCCTGTGACCCACGATGTCCAGGAAGAAGGTGTACTCCCAGTTGTGCCGGCCGCTCGGGCGCTTGTCGATGTGCGCCAGGTTGATCCCCGCATCGGCGAACACCTTCAGCACCTCCATCAGCGCCCCGGGCTTGTCGGCTGTCTTGAACATGATCGAGGTCTTGTCCTCGCCCGAACGCATCGCCCGATGCCTGCTGATGACAAAGAACCGCGTCACATTGTTCGGGTTGTCTTCGATATCCGCGAACAGCACCCGCAGCCCGTAGAGCTCCCCCGCCAGCGACGGCCCCACCGCCGCCGAACCCGGCTCGGCCCCGATCGATTCGGCGAGTTTGCACTCCTCGGCCGCGGTCATGGCCGCGCGGCTGGAACTCGCCGCCGCCAAAACCTCCGCCTGCGGGTACTGCGTCGCCAGCCAGGTCCGGCACTGGGCCGAGGCCTCGGGCTTGGCGTGCACCCGCCGGATCTGGCTCGGCTGGCAGTTCGCCAAGAGCGCCAGGTGCACCGCCAGCTGCACCTCGGCGTAGATCGTCACCTCGCCGGCGGTCTCCAGGAAAGCGTCAAGGGCCTCGGCGACGCCGCCGTGCGTCGAGTTCTCGATCGGCACCAGCCCGTAATCGACATGCCCCCGCCGGACCTCGGTGAACACGCCCCGGATCTCCCGCAGGTCCTCGAAGGAGACCGACGAGCCGAAGTGGGCCATCGCCGCGGCATGGCTGAACGACCCGGGCGGGCCCAGGTACCCGATCCGCAGGGGCTGCTCGATGGCGAAGCTGCCGCTCATCAGCTCTCGGAAAACCCCCTCGACCGCCCTGTCGGGCAGGGGGCCGGTGTTCGCCTTCAGGGCTTTGGCGAGCACCTCCGCCTCGCGGTGGGGCGCGTAGATCGGGGCCCCGGTGTTCCTTTTGCTCTTGCCCACCTCAACGACCAACGACGCACGGTCGTTTAAGAGCCGGACCAGACGCATGTCGATCCGGTCGATTTTGCGCCGGAGCTCCTTGAGAGCTTCCTGGCCCGCGAGCTCCTGCTTGGTCGGGGCGTGCTTGGCGGTCGGGGAGGCGGAGGGGGGCGTCGCCGGCTTGGGCCCGCGTGCGGACGCGCCGCCCGACCCGCCTGAACGGGTTGGCTTGCCTTTGGAGGTTCCCCCCTGTCCTCGCCGATCTGGTTTCTTCGGACCTTTCTTTGCCAACCGATCGCTCCTTCGGGCCGGATCACTTGTGTCGGCCCGGGCCCCGAGCCGACCGTACCGTTACTGGCCGCTGCGCGGCTCCGAGGGTAGGTGGTGCGTCTGTGCGCGATCAGGATTACTCACACCTGTTTTCCGCTCCCCGGGCAGAGCCCGGCGCGGCCGCTGTGCTCGAATCGGCGACCGAGCACCTGACCCAGCTTCCCGCCGAGGCGCAGCTCGTTCTGCTGGCCCTTGTTGTGGCGGGGGTGATGCTCTGGCTGTTCGGGGGCAGGTTCATCAAGCCGGCCTTCGCCTCGCTGGGGCTGGTGCTGGGTTCGGCGACAGGGCTGCTGATCGCCGCGGCCCTCGGTGAGGACAACATCGGCCAGTGGCCGGCCCTGCATGTCGGATTGCTTGCCGGAGGCGTGATCGGCCTGACGATTTCGATCGTGGCGTTCAAGATCGCGATGATCGGGGCGGCGGCGGGCGCGTTCGCCGCGGCGGGCTTCCTCATCTCGCTCATCATCGTCCAGCACCGGCCGGCCATCGAGGCCGACACCGAGCTCTTGGCGGTGCAGATGCAGGAACAGGGCTACAGCGATGACGAGTACGCCGAGGTGCTGGGAATCCTCGGCGCCCCGGGCATGTCCGACAACGGTGACAACGGGGCCGCCGCACGCCAGCGCCTGGTCGAGAGCATCGACGAGGCGGTGACGGGGGCCGCGGGTGTGGTGAACGAATCGGCCGAGCAGATCCGGGGCTTCGCCTCGGCCCTGTACCACGACCTCAAGGGCTTCCACGACAGCCTCGACCGCGACGGGTCGATGATCGTCGGGGCGTGCGCCTTCGGGGGCGCCTTGGCGGGAATGCTCATCGGGCTGTTCAGGCCTGGCAAGTCGGCCGCGATGATCACGGCGATGACCGGCTCTGCGATCGTGCTGTTCGCGGGGATCTGGCTGGTCCGCGCGTGGGAGCTGCCCTTCGAGGGAGTGGTGACGCGCGAGCCGATCGCGTGGGCGAACATCTGGCTGGTGATGTCGCTGGGCGGATGGATCTTCCAGCTCAGCCGCATGCTGGCGAAGGTGCAGAAACCCGTCGGGAAGTAATCTCGGCCCGGCTCGCCGGGGGATCCCCTACTGCTTTGAGAGCTCGATCTTCAGCGTCGCCGTCGTGATCATGCGCGGATCCGGGCGCAGCTCGATCGAGCGGGCGATGGCTTCCTCTGTGCGCACGATCGGACCATCGAAGACCTCGCGCCCGTTGGCGATCACCTTCACAGGCCGGTCGAGGTCGACCAATTCGTCGCTGAGCAGGAGCTCGACCTTCGGCACATCGGCCGACTCAATGGTGATCGTCTGGCCCTCGACGCTTGCGGTGATCTTGCGCCCGCGGGCCGCGTGCTCCGGGTCGACCGCCAGCCAGTAGGAGCGTTCGTGCGTCGTATTGCCCTGGCGCCAGACGACGCGGCTCGGCCACGGGTTGCGCGTGTGCCCGGCCATCCAAGGCACGCCCTCGGCGTCGCGCCGCTCCATCCAGTGCCCCAAGTCCGGATAGATCCTGACGAGGTGGGGGTAACCCTCCGGGTCGGCCTCGCGCAGATCGGCGAGCTTCTCCCCCCACTGTTTCGCGACGCTGTTCCGGTTGAACGCGCCGTCGTTCTCGCCCATGAAGATCGCAAAGGGCAGGTTGCGCAGGCCGTGCGGCGTTGCGTCGTTTGGATGGCCCGCCATCATCGCCGCGGCCGCGAAACGGTCGGCCATCCGCGGCGCGAGCTGGTACACCCCGTCGCCCCCGGCCGAATAGCCCATCAGGTAGACCCGGTCCGGGTCGACGCCCCAGACCACGATCGCCGATTCGATCAGCCTGCCGAAGAGCGCATCGATCTCGGGGCGGTGCCAGAGGTTCCATGTGTCGCTGGGCGCGCGAGGGGCGATGTAGATGCCTTCCTCGGGCTCGTACAGGCGGATCTGGTTGCGCCACTGGCGGTCGTTGATCTCGGCGGTCGTGCCGCCGCCCCCGTGCATCGAGATCCAGAGCGAGGGCCCGGCGTCGGGCGCGTCGCCGAAGCGCCGCTCCAAGAGGCGCAGCTCGTGCCCGCCGAGTTCGATGACGCCGGCTTCGAGCTC
>SLFH01000272.1 GCA_007124345.1 Phycisphaerales bacterium
GTTTTCATGCGCCCTCGCCTCGCGACCTAACCTTCGCGTCGATGACTGAAGGCGGACCACTCTCGACGACGATCGCGGGCCTGAGGCTCCGCTGCCCGGTCATCCTCGCCGCGGGGACCGCCGGCACGCTCGACGAGATGGCCGACGCGATCGATCTCTCCCGAGTCGGCGCGATCGTGACCAAGTCCATCACGCGCGAGCCGCGCGAGGGCAACCGGCCCTGGCGGATCCTGCCCGAGCGGGCGGGGATGCTCAACGCGATCGGCCTGGCCAATGTCGGTGTCGAGAAGTTCTGCGCTGACTACGCCCCGAGGATCGCGTCGGTCCCCTGCCCGGTCATCGGCTCGATCGCCGGTAACGCGGTCGAGGACTACCGCGCCGTTGCCGAGGCGTTCGCGGCGATCGGAGCGATGGCGGCGGTCGAGCTGAATGTCTCCTGCCCCAATGTCCACGGCGGGACCGAGTTCGGTGTCGATCCCGGCGCGCTCGGCGAACTCGTCGCCGAAGTACGCGCCGCCCTGAACGGCAAGAAACTCTTCGTCAAGCTCAGCCCAATCGCGGTGGGGCGGCCCTCAATGGTGGATGTCGCGCGCGCCGCGGCCGACGCCGGCGCCGACGCCCTCTGCATCAGCAACACCATCCCCGCGATGGCGATCGATGTCCGCACACGCAAGCCGAAGCTCGCCAACACCACCGGCGGCCTCTCCGGCCCCGCCCTGCACCCCGTCGCCCTCCGCCTCGTCCACACCGTCTACCGCGAACTCGCCAAAGAACGCGGCCTCCCGATCATCGGGCTCGGTGGCGTGCTTCGATGGGAAGACGCCGCGGCGTTCGTCCTCGCCGGCGCCTCGGCGGTCGAGGTCGGCACTGGCCTGTTCGTCGACCCTCGCTCACCCCTGAAGATCGCGAAGGGCCTGGAGCAGTGGGTCCGTTCGCAGGGCGAGAGCTCGATCGGCGGGCTGGTCGGGGCGATGCGCCCCTGAGCGAACAGACCCGGCGCCGTGCCTCACTCCCGCCCGACCTCGACCGGCCCGCTCTCTCGCATCCCCGCCAGCGCCTCGCGCAGGCGTGAGCTCGGCTTAGCGGCAGGCTTGGCCTCCGGTTCGGGCGTCGGCTCGGGTTCGGGCTCGGGCGGTTGTTCCGCCTTGCGCGCCGCCTTGGCGTTGATCTCGCCGTCCTCGCCAACCTGCTCGAAGCGGACGCTGACGCGGGTCGACACGCCGCGCTCCTGCATCGTCACGCCGAAGAGACGGTCGGCGATCGTCATCGTCCGCTTGTTGTGCGTGATAACGATGAAGTGCGAGCGATCGGTGAACTGGCGCACCACGCGTCCGAAGCGTTCGACATTGGAGTCGTCCAGCGCCGCGTCCACCTCGTCGAGCACGCAGAAGCAGCTGGGACGCGAGCGGAAGATCGAGAGCAGCAGGGCCACCGCCGTCATCGTCTTCTCGCCGCCCGAGAGCTGGCTGATCGACCGCGGCTCCTTGCCCGGGGGCTTTGCGATGACCTCGATCCCGCTCTCCAGCAGGTCGTACTCGTCGGTTTGCACCTTCTCGCCGTCGATTTCCTTGATGAGCGGCATCAGGCGCACCTCGGCCCGCCCGCCGCCGAACAGCTTGCGGAACATCCCGTTCGGGCCGCCGAACTCGTTCTTGATCCGCTCGAACGCCTCGCCGAAGCGGTCGCGGCAGACGATGTTCAGACGCCCGATCAACGCCGTCAGCTTCTCGCGGGCCTCGTCGAGGTCGGCGACCTGACGCACCAAGTCCTCGTTGCGTTCTTCCAGCGATGCTTCCTCGGCGATCGCGTCGAGGTTCACATTGCCCAAGGAGCGGATGTCCTTGCGCAGCTCGGCGATCGTCTTCGACGCCTCGTCCTGGTCGATCCGCGCGACACCGCCCGAGGCGATCATCGCCTTGAACGCGGCGTGCTCCAGCGGCAGGTCGAGCCGGTCGTCCTCGACCGCCCGCTCTTCGAGCGTCTCACGCTTCACCTCGACCTCGCGCCGGGCGATCTCGATGCTCTGCCAGTCGCGGTCGAGGCGTTGCGCCTGCTCGCGGGCGCCGTGCAGGCGCTCGCCGATCGAGCGCGACCGCCCGTCCGCCTCGGCAAGCGAGGCGTTGACTTCTTCCAACGCCGCCGCGGCTTCGGCCTGCTGCGCCGTGCACGCCTCGATCCGTTCGCTTGCCTCGGCGATGATCCGCTCGTTCTCGAGCGTCCGCTCGCGGGCCTCGGCGGCGTGACGCTCGAGCTGCTCGCGCTGGCGCCGCGCCTGGTCGAGCGCGAGCTGGATCCCGCCCTGCTCGCGACGCGCAGCGGTCAACTGTTCAGAAAGCTTGCTGAGCTCGACCTTCGCCGCTGTCGCCTGCTCGCCGGCCTGCTCGACACGGGCGAGGAAGCGTTCGGCCTCCTTCTCCATCTCGGCGAGCGCCGCCGACTCGTCTTCCAGCAGCCCCGCGAGCTTCTCGGCCCGTTCGATCAGCCCGGCCCGCTCGGCCTCCAGCGTGTTCAGGCGGCTCTCGTGCCCGTCGCGCTCGTTCTCCAGCCGCTGTGATTCGCGGGCGAGACGCTCAAGGTCTGTGCGCACACGGTCGAGCGCGTGGCGCTCGCTGACCAGCGCACGCTGGCGGTCGGCCAGACGCTGGCGGAGCGATGTTTCTTCGCGCGACAGAGCCGCGGCCCGCTCGTCCACGCCTTCCAGCGCCGAACGGCGCGACACCAGCGCCGCGTCTACACCGGCGAGTTCTTCTTCAAGAGCCGCAAGCTCGCTGCGGCGTTGCAGCAGGCCGCCCGCCCCGTCCTCGCCGGAGGTCGGCCCGGCGATCACGCGCCCGTCGGGCTCGACCACCACGCCGTCGGCGGTCACAAAGCGGCAACCGGGCATCGGCCCCGCGCCAAGGAGCAGCGCCGTGTCAAGATCCTGCACGCCGAACGAGCGTCCCAGGAGCCGGTCGAGCAATCCGTCGATCGCCCCCGGCTCGACACTCTCGCCGGACTCGACGCCGTGCACGCGTTCGCGCAGGGCAATCACCCGCGGGCGCAGGGCCGGGTCGATGTCCAGGCGTCCCGCGCCGCCCCGCAGCGAAAGAAACACCACGCGCCCCTGCAGCGATGCCAACGCCTCGGGCGGGGGCAGGTCGTCCAGCGAAGGCACGACGAGCGCCTGGAGCATCGGCCCCAGCGCCGCTTCCAGCAGCGCCGCGTGCTCGGCGTCCGCCTCGATCAGGTCCGTCAGCGGTGCGATCACGCCGCCGAACGCGTCCTCGCCGGCCTCGCGGCGCTTGAGCACCTCGCGCACGGCATCGCCGAAGCCTTCGCGGGACTCGACCATTTCCTGCAGCGTCTGACGGCGCGAGTCCAGCCGGATGTGGCGCTGCTCGAGCTCGGCGACCAGCTCGGCGAGCTGGCCACGGTCGGCCGCGACCCGCGAGATCGTCTCGCTCTTGCTCTTGGCGTCCGCGTCGAGCCGCGTCGCCTCGGCCTCGATCGACGCGACGCTCTCTTCCTTCTCGTTCGCCGCGGCGTCGAGCTTCTCGCGCTCGCCGGCGATCTCGCTCAGGCGCTGGCCGAGCCGGTCGCGCTGCTCGCGGACCGATTCGATCCGTCTCGCCTCGCCCTCGGCCGAGGCCTGGAGCTGCGTCCGCTCTCGTTCGATGCGGGCGACCCCCGACCGCTTGGCGTCCAGCTCCTGCTTGCGACCCGCGAGCTGCTGGGCTGCCTCGGCCCGCTCGGTCGACGCCGCGTCGAGCACGCGCTCGGCCTCGTCGACCGCTTCGGCCTTGGCCGCGATCTGCGAGCGGCAGTCCTCAAGCTCCGACTCCAGCTCGCCCAAGCGATCGCCGAGTTCCTTCAGGCGGGCGTCGTCGAGCTCGGCCTGGCGCCGGTGGTCGGCCAGCCCGCGCTCGGCCATCGCCCGACGCTGGGTCGCCGTCTCGATCCCGTGCTTCGCCTCCGAACGCTCCTGCTCGAGTCGGCGCTGGGCCGAGAGCACATCGTGGCGGGCGAGCTCGGCTTCCTGCTTGGCGTGTTCGAGTTCGTCGACGAGGCCCGCCGCGTCGTCGCGCTCGACCTGCAGCACGCTGAGGCGTGAGGTCAGCCCGTCGAGGCGGGACCGCAGTTCGTCGTACTGCTCCAAGGCCAACGCCGTCCGCCAGGCGCGGAGCTCCGAATCGAGATCCTGGAACCGGCGGGCCTTGCTCGCCTGCCCCTTGACGATCCGCAGGCGCCGCTCGGTCGCCGAGAGCTGCTCGCGCGTCTGCTCCAGGTTCCGCTCGGTCTTCTCGAGCTTCCGGAGCGACTCGGTCCGCTGCTGCTTGTACCGGGCGATCCCCGCGGCTTCCTCGAAGATCGACCGGCGCTCCGTCGGCGAGGCCAGCAGCATCGCGTCGACCTTGCCCTGCTCGATGATCGAATACGCGTCGGCCCCGATGCCCGTATCCAGGAAGAGCGCCCTGATGTCCTTCAGGCGGGCGAGCTTGCCGTTGATGAGGTACTGGCTCTTGCCGTCGCGGTACAGACGCCGCTCGACCTCGACAGTGTCGGTATCGACGGGCAGGCCGCGCCGCCGGACCTTCGGACGCTCGATGGTGATTTCTGAGTCCGCGGCCGAGTCGTCTGAGTCCGCGGCCTCCGCCGCGGAGGGGGACTCGATCTCGCCGTCCTCGTCGGTGGAAGTGGGGGCCTCACCCTCCGGCGTGGCCGCCTCGCCGTTGAGGTGGGTTGCTTCTTCAGACGCTTCCGCCTCCGGCCCGGCTTCCGCTCGCTCGTCGACTTCCGCAACAGACGCTTCGTCCGGCGCCTCGTCGGGCTCCGGATCGAGCGTGATCGGGCGTTCGAGCATCGGGTTGTCGAAGGTCAGAACGACCGAAGCCATGCCGGCGGGCTTGCGTCCTGCGGACCCGGCGAAGATGACATCGATCATCTCCTTGCCGCGCAGGCTCTTGCTGGACCGTTCGCCCAGAACCCACTTGATGGCGTCGACGATATTGCTCTTGCCGCAGCCGTTGGGACCGACCACGCCGGTGACGGCGTCGTCGAAGAGAAACTCGGTCCTGTCGGCGAAGGACTTGAAGCCGCTGAGCGTGAGTTTGGCGAGGCGCATCGAGCCCTGACCTCCTGTCGTCTGCTCGATCGAAACTAGTGCCCGGCCCCGCCGGTCGTCCTGACCGGCGCCGGGGCGGGAGGCAGCTTACGAAACATCGGTCCGCCGGGGGTCCCTGTCGCCAATACCGACACCCTCATCATCTCCCCGTCGCCCGGGGGCTGCCCGGCGCCGGCTCCAATGGGACGATCTGCGGCACGAACGGCTCACGCTCCTGACGCTCCATGATGTCACGCACAGAAGGCACCGGGAAGGGCCACTCGGGGTCCTCGCCCGGACGCTCGGGGCGGTCCTGCACGATCCCGGACCGCGAAGCCTCGATCAGCTCCGCCATCAGGCGGTCCTGCTCGGTCGTGAACTCCGCGTCGATCGCGTCCTGCGTCCAAGCCGCGTACAGCACCCCGATCACCTCCGCGTACGACAGCCCCAGCCCGGGCCTTGGGTCCTCGGGCGAGGGCGAGTGGGCCAGGAGTTCGATCAGCTCCCTCACCGAGTCGCCGATCTCGTGCGTCTGCACCTGGCGGGAGCTGTGGTCGCGATAGAACACACGCACCGGATCGCCCATGCTGTCAGAAACAAGCATCAGCCGGTCGGACCAGACGCTGACGAACAGCGGCGCCTGCAGACGCAGATCTCCGCCGAAAATCGCCATCCGAGGCTCGTTCTGCTGCGTGACATAGATCAGCGGCTTGGAAGAAGGCACCTCATCGAGCAGGAACTTCCGGGCCACCAGCGTGCGACGGACCCCCTGTGTGCTGCTCCCAGAGAGCGACAGGCGGGCCAGGAGCTCCATCTCGGCGAACGACATCGCGCGGCCTCCAGCGGCGAGCTGGTCGCCCCGGCGCGACCGGTCGGCCTTCAGCCGCTCCATCTGATGGCGTTCGGATCTCTTGGCCAGCGATTCGTACGCCGTGACGCGAAGCGAGATATCCGGGTCGTCCAGCAGCTTTCTCAGGGCCATGTCGCCCCGGATGCCCATCGCCGCCTTGCCCAAGAGGCGGACCGCCTCTTGGCGCCTCGCCGAGATCTGGTCGCTCGCCAGCTCGATCAGCGGTTCGACCGCCAGCGGGTCCTCCAGAGCGGCGCCCGCCCGCAGCGCGGCCATCCGCACGCGCAGCTCCGAATAATCGTAAAGCTTGCGCAGCTCGTTGTACGCCTTGGGCCCCAGCGAGCGGATCGCCCAGTGCAGCTCCTCGGCCAGCCCGGGCTCGGCACGCAGCGCGCTGGCGAACCGACGCGCGTGCTCCTCCTCGGGGATCGACACATCGATCGGCATGTGCTGCACCATCCGGACGAAGTCGCTCGGGCGGCTCCGGTACGCCGCGGGAACCGTCAGCGCCACGCCCGAGTCCGACCGGCCCCTCGCGACCGGCCCGCGATCGCTCGGACCGGGCGGGAAGCGGGTGTTGATCGCCTGGGTGATCGCCCTGGCCCGGATGTGCGAAGGGTTGTCGAGCACGATCTCCATCTGCAGGGGCTGGTTGATGATCCCGCCGTCGAGGATTCGGGCGGTGGTGAGCTGGGCGGTCCCCTCGCCGTCGCCGGGCTCGACGAACGGGTTGGTAAACAGCGCCCCTCGCGCCGAGCCGATCCCGCGGGCGCGGAACCCGCCGAACGGGTCGGAAGGGCCGATCTGCAGGTCCGTCGACCAGAGCCGCCCGCCCTCCAGCGAGTCGGCGTTGACCGCCTGCACGAAGACATCGAAGGTCGCGCCCTCGGGCAGGCCCGGGGGGATCCTCGCGTAAGCCACAACGACCGCGGTGTTCGGATGGTTCAGCAACTCACGGGGCGTCAGGCCCTGCCCGTCGGGGGTCACCAGCGCCGTGTCCTGCAGCGGGCGCGAGCGGCTGACCTCGCGCAGCGCCATCTCTCGCTCCATCGTTCCGGCCACATCCGGGGGCAGCGGCTTGCCCCCCGTCCCCTTCAGCCCGACCACGAACCCGTACCCCGTCACCAGCACGGGGTCGATCCCCGTGAAGGTCGCCTGGGCGCCCACGGTGTTGCGGAGCACCGGCGGCACATCGCGTATGACCGGCGTCACATCACGGGCTCGGGGCGGTGGCTTGCTGCTCCTGCAGCCCGGCAGGGCGACCAGCACCAGCCCGAAGACCGTCGCGGCCAGAGCCGAGCCCGCACCGGCCCGGCGGAAAAACAGCTTTCGTGATCCGGACATCGTGCCTGCTGCCTCCGCTGATCGATTCAGGGCCTGAGTGTGGACAAGGCCGTCCCCCTTCGCCCCGCATCCGCCCCGAAAGGGCCCTGTCCGCGGGGAGTGTACACGGGGTTGCGGGGATCTTGCAGCTTCGACGCCACGATCGGGACGGAAACCTTTTCTATAAAGGGTGGCCCGCGGCCTTGGGGGGTCGCCCGCACCGCCCCGAAAATCGGGGTTTGAGCCGGAGGAAAATCCGTCTATACTCCAAACATGTTGGGATTTTCCTGGCGCTTGGTGTCGGCTTGCTCCCGAGCCTGCCCGGATCGGGCAGACTGCCGATCTCGCGTCCTCACCGGGTCCGGTGGGGCGGCGCAGGCGCCCGGCCACGGGCGCAGATTCGGCGCGAATCATCGCGAAATCACTCAAACCCTTGCGCCAGGCCGACTTGTGGGCAACCGACATGATCTTCACGCCAAAACCACATCATTTTGCGTTGTTGAGGCCTTGCATGCACGATCAGTAGTGGGTACCGTGTCCCCTGCGGCCCGTCCGGGGCCGGCGAAGACCAATCAGCGTCTTCGCCCGATCCGGATCGGCCGCGGCAAGCGGCTTCCGTCCGGCATCGGGCCCGGTGCGGAGTGCCCGCCGCGCCGGTGTGTGCTCCCGGCGTTCGTAGTTCGAAAGGTTCAGGCCGGCCCGCGTAGGCCGGACGGTATCGGTGTGCCCCTGTTCGGGTACGCCCGCCCCCTCCGCCGTGCGGCGGGGGCCTGAGAACCCGCCCCCCTCCGCGGTGCGGCGGGGGCTGAAGAAGGTGCTCCGGAGGTCCGCCGTGGGTGTGCTCGCCGACCATCAGATCCAGAAGCTCGTCAGAATCGAGCCCTTCGAACCCGCCCAAAAGCGACCGGGCAAGATCTCCTACGGCGTCTCCAGCTACGGCTACGACGTCCGCGTCGGCACACGCTTCCGCATCTTCACCCCCACGCCGCGGACCGGCGGCATCACCGTCGTCGACCCCAAGAAGTTCACCCCCGACCTCATGGTCGACATCGACACCGCCGAGCAGGGCTCCGACCATGTCGTCATCCCCCCCAATTCCTTCGCCCTCTGCGAGACCGTCGAGTACATCGAGGTCCCCCGCGATGTGCTGGTGATCTGCGTCGGCAAGAGCACCTACGCCCGCTGCGGCATCATCGTGAATGTCACGCCGCTGGAGCCCGAGTGGCGGGGCAAGGTCACGCTGGAGATCAGCAACACCACGCCCCTGCCCGCGCGCGTCTACGCCAACGAGGGGATCGCCCAGTTCGTCTTCCTGAAGGCCGACGAGGTCTGCCAGACGAGCTACGCGGACAAGAAGGGCAAGTACCAGGACCAGTCGGGGCTCGAACTCCCGAAGGTGGATTAAAGGCTTGAAGCGACCCCGCGCCGTCCACGGCGCGGAGCGTCGTTTTTCTGTGGTTTCCGAGCAAGAAAGGCGAATCATGGCCGAGTTTAAAGAGAAGACATTCGCGAACGAGACCGTCAATGTCGACGGCAACAACTACGAGAACTGCAAGTTCAGGGGCTGCACGATGATCTACAGCGGCGGGAGCGACACCCATGTCAACGGGTGCAGCTTCGACGACTGCAAGTGGCAGTTCGACGGCGCCGCCGCCAACACCATGGGCTTCCTCCGCGCCTTCTACCACGGCATGGGCGAGGGCGGCAAGCAGATGGTCGAGGCGACCTTCACAAGCATTCGCCAGGCGTAACCGCGATGCGTCGGGGCGCGGGATGACTCCGCGCCTTCCAGACAGCCCGGCAAGGAACTCCGCAGGTCGGACGCGGGAGAGCCGGTGACGACGCACGGACGCCGCGGGTCGGAGACCCGTGAACGGTGGAGTGATGGCACAGCGCTCTGAGCTGTGCGGGTCAGAAGGTGGCACGGCTCGCCGAGCCGTGTCCGGTCTACCCAGGCTCGTGGCGCAGGCGTCCCGCCTGTGGTTGCAAGCCCTACAGGTCAGCTGAGGTTCGTTCGCACGGGCGGGACGCCCGTGCCACGGTCAGTGGCGGGAGTGGCAGGAAGCGCGGCTCGGGGAGCCGAGCTCGGACAGGCGGATCATCGGCGCGTTCAAGAAGAACCCGCCGTTTTCAAGGACTTGGAGCCGATCATGAAGATCACACGGAAGTTCACGGTCGAGGGCGTCGACCCCTTCTCAACGGTCGACTGGACGCGCAGGAGCTCGCGCATCACCAACCCCGACGGGTCGGTGGTCTTCGAGATGACCGGCGCCGAGGTCCCCGCCTCGTGGAGCCAGCTCGCCACCGACATCATGGTCAGCAAGTACTTCCGCAAGGCCGGCGTTCCGCAGGTCAACGACGACGGCAAGCCCGTCCTCGATAAGGACGGCAGGCCCGAGCTCGGCCCCGAACGCTCCGCGCGACAGGTCATCCACCGCCTCGCCGGATGCTGGCGCCACTGGGGCGAGACCCACGGCTACTTCGACACGCCCGAAGACGCCGAGGCCTTCTACGACGAGCTCTGCTACATGATGGTGCACCAGATGTGCGCCCCCAACAGCCCCCAGTGGTTCAACACCGGGCTGAACTGGGCCTACGCCATCAACGGCCCCGCCCAGGGCCACTGGATCGCCGACCACAAGACCGGCGAGACCCGCCTCGCCGACGACGCCTACACCCATCCCCAGCCGCACGCCTGCTTCATCCAGTCCGTCCACGACGACCTCGTCAACGAGGGCGGGATCATGAACCTGTGGGTCCGCGAGGCCCGCCTGTTCAAGTACGGCTCGGGCACGGGCACCAACTTCTCGCGCCTGCGCGCCGAGGGCGAACGACTCTCGGGCGGGGGCAAGAGCTCGGGCCTGATGAGCTGGCTCCGCATCGGCGACCGGGCCGCCGCGGCCATCAAGTCCGGCGGCACCACCCGTCGCGCTGCCAAGATGGTCTGCCTCGACATGGACCACCCGGACATCAAGGACTTCGTCAACTGGAAGGTCCGCGAGGAGATCAAGGTCGCCGCCCTCGTCGAGGGCATGAAGTCCATCGCCGGCAGCAAAACCTCCATTCTCGACACCGAGACCGTCGGCCAGACCGCCGAGCGCCTGGGCCTGAAGCTCGACTACGACTTCAACGGCGAGGCGTACCAGACAGTCAGCGGGCAGAACTCCAACAACTCGGTCCGCATCCCCGACGCGTTCTTCGACGCCGTCGACGCCGACGAAAAGTGGGAGACGACCTTCCGCACCAGCGGCGAGGTGGCCCGGAGCTTCGACGCTCGCGAGCTGTGGGACGACATCGCCTACGCCGCGTGGCGCTGCGCCGACCCCGGCGTGCAGTACGACACGACGATCAACGCGTGGCACACCTGCCCGGACGCGGGGCGGATCAACGCCTCCAACCCGTGCAGCGAGTACATGTTCCTGGACAACACGGCGTGCAACCTCGCCTCGCTGAATGTCCTGAAATTCTACGACAAGAAGACCCGCACCTTCGATGTCGAGCGCTTCGAGCACGGGATCGATCTCTGGACGGTCGTGCTCGAGATCAGCGTGCTGATGGCCTCGTTCCCCAGCCGCGAGATCGCCGAGCTGAGCTGGAAGTACCGCACCCTCGGCCTGGGCTACGCCAACCTCGGCGCGATGCTCATGCAGGCGGGCGTGCCGTACGACTCTGAAGAAGGCCGCGCCGTCTGCGCCGCCCTGACCGCGATCCTCACCGGCCGCTCTTACAGGGCCAGCGCAGAGCTCGCCTCCGAGCACGGCGCTTTCGCCGGCTACGAGACCGAGCGCGAGAACATGCTCCGCGTCATGCGCAACCACCGCCTCGCCGCGATGGGCGAGCCTCGCGATTCTGACAAGTACGAGTCGCTCCGCATCCGCCCCGTCCCCGTCGACCACGACCTCATCGGCTCGGGCGCGATCCCCATCACCAACGCCGGTGACCTCTCCATCCGCGCCAAGGTCGCGTGGGACGAGGCGATCGAACTCGGCGAGAAGCACGGCTACCGCAACGCACAGGTCACCGTCATCGCGCCAACCGGCACCATCGGCCTCCTGATGGACTGCGACACCACCGGCGTCGAGCCCGACTTCGCCCTGGTCAAGTTCAAGAAGCTCGCCGGGGGCGGGTACTTCAAGATCGCCAACCAGTCCGTCGAACCGGCCCTCGTCGCCCTTGGCTACAGCAAGGCCCAGGTCCGCGAGATGATGCAGTACCTCCTCGGGACGCTCGATCTCGATGTCCCCATGCCCGAGGGCTCGCCCAACACCCAGCCCGGCGAAACCCTCAGCCAGTGGCTCAGAGGGCGCGGCCTTGACGACAACGCCATCGAGGCGATCGAGGGCCAGCTCGCCGCCGTCTTCGAGCTCTCCTTCGCCTTCGGGCCATGGGCCCTCTCCGACGAGGCGCTCAAGGCGGTGGGGGCAGACCCCAAGAAGGCCCGCGCCACCCAAGGCTTCAACCTCCTCAAGCACCTCGGACTGAGCAGCAAGCAGATCGAGGCCCTCAACACCCTCGTCTGCGGCACCCAGACCCTCGAAGGCGCACCCCACCTCAAGGACGAGCACCTGCCCGTCTTCGACTGCGCCAACACCTGCGGCAAGATCGGCAAGCGCTTCATCGCCCCCGAGGGGCACATCCGCATGATGGCCGCCGCCCAGCCCTTCATCTCCGGCGCCATCAGCAAGACCATCAACCTGCCCAACGACGCGAGCGTCGAGGACATCAAGAGCGCCTACCGCCTGAGCTGGGAGCTCGGCCTGAAGGCCAACGCCCTCTACCGCGACGGGTGCAAGCTCTCCCAGCCCCTCAGCAACAAGTCTGACGCCGAGGAGGGAGATACCGAGGCGGAAAAGTCAAACGCCGCCTCGAAGCAGGCGGAGACGACCGTTGCGGCGTTGACGGAGGCTGCCTCTGAGGGCGCCGCCCAGGCTGTCGAGCAGCTCGTCGAGGAAGCAGTCGCCGAGCGGGTCCGCATCGTCCACAAGCCGATGCGACAGCGCCTGCCCGACACCCGGCGGAGCCTCACCCACAAGTTCAACATCGCCGGCCACGAGGGCTACCTCACCGTCGGCGTCTACGACGACAACCGCCCCGGCGAGCTCTTCATCACCATGGCCAAGGAGGGCTCGACCATCGGCGGCCTGATGGACTCCCTCGGCACCGCCACCAGCGTCGCCCTGCAGTACGGCGTGCCTCTGGAGAGCCTGGTCCGGAAGTTCACCCACCAGCGCTTCGAGCCGGCGGGGATGACCACCAACTCGGACATCCCCTTCGCCAAGAGCCTGGTCGACTACATCTTCCGCTGGCTGGGCATGCAGTTCATCCCGGGATATAAGGAGGCGAACGCCCCCCAGCGGCCCTCAAAGGCCGAGCCCAAGGCGCCGTCGCGCCTCGGTGATCGGTCGCCCGACAGGACGGCCGGCGGCACCTTCTTGAAGCATCAGGTCCGATCGGGCCAGCGGGTGACGGTCCGGGCCGAATCGATGGACGCGGAGCTCTCGCCCGACGGGCGTCTGTCGGTGCACACCGAGACGCTGTCGGCGGCGCTCGATGCCGCGGGTGACGCCCCGCCCTGTGATGTCTGCGGAACGATTACTGTTCGCTCTGGCACCTGCTACAAGTGCCTGAACTGCGGCAACAGCATGGGCTGCAGCTGACCACCACGGGTCGGGCGGGGTTCGGCCTCGTGCTGCCGCCCAGACCCACGCCTTTCGGCCCTCGCGGATTCCGATCCGCGAGGGCTTTGTTTGTATCCGTACAAAGCATGAATTCAAAGGCGATCAAGCGTGTCGGCAAGGTTGGGCGTTCAGAAAACCGATGAGGGCGGTTGTCGGTAGGGTCTCACGCCCGATAATAATAGGACTGGAGGGTTCTCCGTCACAACAAAGATCAGACCGAGAGGGGTGGAAGCAAAAATAGTGTCGAAGGGGGTGAGACGACGGTCATTTTGCTGTACACTACTGGTGAGAGATCGTGCGGATGGTCGGCCGGGGAGCGGTGATGTGGCTCTTCCGATCGAGACCGCAGGAGTGAGAGAGACCCTTACGAGAGATTCCAGGAGGAACCCAAAAATGGCTTCAAAGACTCTGATTGCTGCGTTCGCTGGCCTCGCTGTGACCGCTGGTCACGCCTCGGCCGCAAGCCTGCTGCAGCTCGATGTGAACACCCTGACCGCCCAGGCCCGTGACGCGGCGAACAACAACAGCCCGTTCGGCGGCACCAGCCACACCGGCAGCGTCGCGTTCAGCGCCAACGCCAACAGCTCGCTGGTTGATATCTTCATCGACGGTGCGGCTCAGAACATCGCCGCCGGCCAGCTCTCCTCCTTCACCGGTGTGATCGATATGGTCAACGGCGCGGTGACCGGCGGCAGCCTGTCGATCGTGGCCTCGGGTGACACCTTCAACGCCGACATCGTCCCCGGCGTCGGCCAGGTGAACCAGGCTGTCGGCTTCGGCGGGTTCTTCATCGACGGCCTGCTCGCCAACGCGAACTTCAGCGGCGCCAGCTACGCCGGCGCCGATGTCACCCCCTTCTTTAACGCCCAGCCGCTGACCGGCTCGTTCGTGAGCTTCCAGTTCAACCCGAACTCGAACGGCCGCTCGAACATGACCGACATCGATGTCTGGGTGGTCCCGGCCCCCGCCTCGATGGCGCTGCTCGGCCTCGGCGGCCTGGTCGCCACCCGTCGCCGCCGCTGATCCCAGCGGAAGGTTGATGGCAGCCTCCAAATCTCGATTGACTCTCAAGAGCCCCGGCGTTTTACGCCGGGGCTTCTTACTCGCGCGGAGCGTCATGGGCCATGCGTCTTCGAAGGTCCAATAATATCGGGAGAAGAATCTATCTGGGGCAACAACAGCCTCTTCCAGAAGGTTTCTCTCAAAATCCGTTCATTCTCGCTGTGACCACGCAGAATCTGATGTACACTACAGGCGAGAGATACCCAAGCGGGTACTGTGCGGGATCGACCAGTTGTCCCCGTTCCGTGTCCGGCTCGTGGGGAGCATGAGAGACCGAAAAGAGAGACAGGGAGGAAGTTCAAGATGGCGAAGAAGACTTTGAAGATTGCGGTATTGGCAGGGATGGCGGCACTCGGTGCCCAAGCCTCCGCGGCCAGCCTGCTCCAGCTCGATGTCAACACGCTGACCGCTCAGGCTCGCGATGCAGCCGGTGCCAACAGCCCCTTCGGCGGCACGACCCACACGGGCAGCGTCGCCTTCAATGCGAACCCCAACAGCGTTCTCGGTGGCTTGTTCATCGACGGTGCGAATCAGAACATCGCCTCCGGCCAACTCTCCACCTTCACCGGTGTGATCGAGTTGGTGAACGGCCAGGTCAGCGGCGGCAACCTGTCGATGACGCTGAACAACAGCGACACCTTCAACGCCGACATCGTCCCCGGCCAGGGCCATGTGACCGACATCACCGGCTTCGGCGGGTTCTTCATCGACGGGTTGATCACCAGCGCTGTCTTCAACGCCAGCAGCTTCGCCGGCGCCGATATCTCGACCTTCTTCAACGCTCAGCCGCTCACCGGCTCGTTCGTGAACTTCCAGTTCAACCCGAATGTCAACGGCCGGTCCAACAGCACCGACATCGACATCTTCGTGGTTCCGGCTCCCGCCTCGATGGCGCTGCTCGGCCTCGGTGGCTTGGTCGCCACCCGCCGTCGCCGCTGAGCGACAGCCTCCCGTAACGATCTCCAATGGCCCCTGCTTCTGGCAGGGGCCGTTGTTGTTTGATCGCTCGATCGTCTAAGCGTCCAGCGCCGCCTTGCCCCGGGGCAGGTCGAAGCGGTCGCGCGTGCGGCAGTAGGTCAGCCCGCCCATCCTGCCGATCGCGTCGAGCTTCTCCGGGTCGGTGTGGTACCGCTCGTTGATCAGCCCGTCGTCGACGAAGACATGCACCACGCGTCCGATCACGATGTTGCCGCCAGCGGGGGCGCCCGCGTTGGTGCGGACGATCTCCATCGTCTCGCACTCAAAGGCGACGGGAGACTCGGCGACGCGGGGCGGCCTGACCTTCGCCGACGGCGCCGGGGTGAGGCCGACGAGGTCGAACTCGCTCTCGCCGTAGGGCAGGGGCTCGGAGGCCCCCGAGACCTCTCTGGCGTAGGCGTCGCGGGCGATGTTGACGACGAACTGGCCGACGCCGCCTTCGGCGGGCGGCGCGGCGTTCCGCAGCGAGTCTTTCTCTTGGCCCCGCTCGTCGTTGGCGGGGCAGAAGAGCAGGGTCATCGGGTCGGAGCCGACGCCGTTGAAGAAGGAGTAGGGGGCGAGGTTGGTCTTCCCGTCAGGCGCGACGGTCGAGACGAAGGCGATGGGGCGTGGCACGATGCATCCGATGAGCAGCTTGTAGCGGTCGGAGGCTTTCAGGTCGGCGGGTTCGATCTCCATGGGCGGACTGTACGGGCCGGGCGGGTGCGTCGGGGTGAGGCCGGCGGGGTACAGTGCGCCCGATGACCAACCACAAACCCGATGCCGACTCCGCGCAGACCCCAATGACCTGGGCGGCTCTGCTGGCGCACTGGACGGGGGTGGCGCAGGCCGCCAAGGCCCTGCCCGACGAGGGCGACAGCGGGCGGCTCAAGCGTTCGCTGCCCGAGATCATCGGGCTGCAGGCGGTCGCGTTCGCCATGGCTGATCTGGACCGGGTCCTCAGCCACGAGCGGGCGACAGCGATCGACAAGGCGTCGGTGCTGGTGCGTCGGCACGCCTCGGCGATCAACGACATCTGGCGGGGCGAGCCCCTGCCCCCCGCGGTCGAGGAAGTGATCGAGGACGCGAGGCTCGCCCTGCGGCTTTCCGAGCTCGCGGGGCTGGAGTGGGTGGTTGCCGACGAGGTCCTGATCGCAGAGCATCCCGCGGGATTGGTGGCGGGCCTGCTCGCGGCGGGGTTCAGAGGCGACCTGTACCTGCCGACACCTGGGATCGAGCTGTTTGAGGGTTGCCCGGCGGGCTTTGTGAGGCTGCTCGGCGGCGCTCTCCCGGACGAGGATTTCGCCGAGGCGGTGTCTGAGTTCCTGGGCGAGGGGGTGTCGGGCCCTGAGCGTCGGGCGGGGCTTCGCCAGGCGTACCGCCAGTTCGACTTTTCCAAGGGGGGGCCGGTGCGCGATGTGGTGGCGATGAGCGAGGACTCGCTGCTTTCGGGCCAGCCGCTGCTCGTGCCCGCGGTGTTGGGTGGCGAGGTGCAGCGTGTGACCCTGCCTCCCCGCGGCCCGGGCCTGGCGGTGCCGCTTCCTGTCGAGTTCGAGGAGCCGGACGCCGGGGCGTAGAGTCGGCGGGGGGCGGTTTCACCCCTGTTCTGCGCCGTTGTGGGCGGGGCGATGCGGGATGCGGCGCTATTGTTCAGACCGCTCGGGCGAGAACGCCCGGCGGGGCGGTCGCCCCCCGCGGCAAGCCTTACGACTGACGCACCATCCACGCAGCAGAAGGAGCGAGAGCAGCATGCGACGCGCCAAGATCAGCATCATCGGAGCCGGGAATGTCGGGGCGACCTGCGCCCACTGGGCCGCGGCCAAGGAACTGGGCGACATCGTCGTCTTGGACATCCCCGACAGGGTCGGCGTGGCGCAGGGCAAGATGCTCGACCTGGCCTGCTGCGGCCCTATCGAGCGGTTCGACTCGGCGATCACCGGCACCAGCGACTACAAGGACATCGCCGGCTCGGACGTGGTAGTGGTGACGGCGGGCCTGCCCCGCAAGCCCGGGATGAGCCGCGATGACCTGATCGAGACCAACGTCAAGATCGTCAAGAGCGTCTCAGAGAACATCAAGGAGTTCGCGCCCGAGTCGATCGTGATCGTGGTCTCCAACCCGCTTGACGCGATGGTGTACACGGCGTGGAAGGCGACGGGCTTCCCGACCCACCGGATCATCGGCCAGGCCGGCGCGCTCGATGTCGCCCGCTTCCGCACCTTCCTGGCGTCGGAGATCGGCTGCTCGGTCGAGGATGTGCAGGCCCTGCTCCTGGGCGGGCACGGCGACGACATGGTCCCCCTGCCCCGCCTGACCAGCGTGCACGGCATCCCTGTCTCCGACCTCCTGAGCAAGGAGAAGATCGACTCGTGCGTCGAGCGGGCCAAGATGGGCGGGGGCGAGGTCGTCAAGCTCATGGGCACCAGCGCCTACTACGCCCCGGCGTCGGGCACCATCCAGATGGTCGAGGCGATCGTCAAGGACAAGAAGCGGATCATCCCGTCGGCCGCCTACTGCGACGGGCAGTTCGGCATCAAGGACCTGTTCGTCGGCGTGCCGGCGTTGCTCGGCAGCAAGGGCGTCGAGAAGATCGTCGAGTTTAAGCTCGACGGCCCCGAGCAGAAGCTGCTCGACGAGTCGGCCTCGCATGTGAAGGAGCTGGTCGACAAGGTCTGTGAGTTGTTCCCGGAGCTGGCCTGATCGGCCTTGGCTGAGACCCGGCCCCGGGCGGGACGGAGCACGGAGTTGTATGGCCCAGCGTGACTACTACGAGATCCTCGGGGTCAAGCGCGGCGCGACGGAGGAGGAGATCCGCGCCGCCTACAGGAAGCTTGCGCGCAAGTACCACCCGGATGTGAACAAAGAGCCCGACGCCCAGGCCAAGTTCACCGAGATCCAGGAGGCGTACGACATCCTCTCCGACGTGGAGAAGCGCAAGCTCTACGACCGCGTCGGCAGGGCGGGCTTTGCACAGGGCGCCGCGGGGGCCAGGACGGGCCCGGCGAGCCAGCGCGGGGTGAATGTCGACTTCGCCCTCAACGACCTCGGCTGGATGTTCGACGCCTTTTTCGGCGGGCGGAAGGGGCGGGCGGGGCCGGGGCCGCGATCGGGAGGCGACCCCTTCGCAGGTCGGGCGGCCACGACCAAGCCCGAGCCGATCCGCTTTGAAACAACCGTCTCGTTCATGACCGCCGCCAGGGGCGGGACCGAGCACCTGAGCGTCAACACGCCCGCGGGTAGCAAGCGCATCGGTGTGACGATCCCCAAGGGCGTGGCCGACGGGGCCAAGCTCCGCGTGCGCGGGGACGACGACGAGCCGGACATCATCGTCACAGTCTCGGTGGGGGGGCACCCGCACTTCCGCAGGCCGGACCGCTCCGGGCTCGATCTGGAGTTCGATCTGCCCCTGAGCGTGTCGGAGGTGGCTTTCGGGGCGGAGGTCCGTGTGCCGACGCTGTCTGGCCCGGTCTCGCTCCGTGTGCCGCCGGGCACGGCTTCGGGCAAGAAGCTTCGCCTGCGTCAGCGTGGCCTGGAAGACGCCAAGGGGAAGAAGGGGGATCTGTACGCGGTGATCCGGATTGTTCCTCCCGACGCGGAGGCGCTGACGGACGCCGAGCGGGCTACCCTAGAGAAGATTGGCGACAAGGCCCGTGTCCGCGACGATGATGTGTGGCGGGAGGGTTACTCGCCGTGACGGCGAGCGTCGCCGTCTGCCGCTGGCGCCCATCGCAGGCACGAGTGCCTGTCCCGCCCGGGCGTCGCGGCGGGGTCGTCTGGAGCGGCCCCGATCCACGAACCAACAGCCGGTTTGACAACCACCGGCGTTCGGAGCGAGAGTGCGCCAGTCCGGCATGGATGCCGGGATCGACGCCTCTTGTAGGTGGAGGAGCACCGAGGTGCTGAAGAAGCGTCACCAATTCTTCGTCTGCCTGTTCGCGTGCATCGATGCGACCGTCGTTGCTCTCGCCTGCTACATGGCGTGGGGGCTTCGGATCGTCTTGACCGGCGACGCGTGGCCCACCGGCTGGGAGGCGTGGATCAAGCATCCGCTCGTGCTCTTTGCGGCGCCTTCGGTGCTCTTGGTCTTCTGGGGGCTCGGGCTGTACCGGCCCCGGCGCGACCGGTCGGTGTGGGTCGAGGTCGGGCAGGTGATCAAGGCCTCGCTGGCGTCGGTCATGGCGCTGGTGGTGGTGCTCTGGGCGGTCGGGGCGGAGACGCTCGGGGCCGAGCCCGGTGCCGCGGCGTGGGTCTTCGGGCTGCAGCTGGACGCGGGGCGATTCCAGGTCGCGATGCTGGCGCTCTTGTTGCCGGTGGGCCTGCTGGGCTTCCGCGTGAGCGTGCGGATGGCGCTGCGATCCCTGCGTAAGCGGGGCAAGAACCTCCGCCATGTCGCGATCATCGGCGTCGGACGCCTCGGCCAGATCGCGGCCAGAACGCTGACGCGGAATTCATGGACCGGGATCCATGTCGCTTACCACATCGCTCACACGCCCAAGGCCGACCGTGCCAAGTGTGTCGGCCGCCCGGTGCGTGGCGGGCTGGACGATCTCGAAAGAGTCCTCGAATCGCAGAAGGTCGACGCGATCTACCTCGCCCTGCCGGCGACGGAGGCGGCGAAGATGCCCGCGATCCTGCGTCGCCTGGAGCGGTTCGCCCTGGATGTGCGGATCATCCCCGATGTGCCGCTGCGGTACCTGCCCCAGTCGATGGCGGTCAGCGAACTCGAGGGCATGCCGGTGCTGAGCTACCGCGAGAGCCCGCTGTACGGGCTCGGGGGCGTGAGCAAGCGGGCGCTGGACATCCTCGGGGCTTCTGCGGCGTTGGTGCTCTTCTCGCCGGTGATGCTGGCGATCGCGGCGCTGGTGCGGATGTCCGGGCCCGGACCGGTGATGTTCAAGCAGTGCCGCGTGAGTTTGGGCGGCGAGGAGTTCCGGATTTACAAGTTCCGGACGATGTTCCATGTCGAAGACGAAGCGGCGCCGTGCGACCCGGGCGACAACCCGACGGGCGAATGGACACAGCGGGACGATCCTCGCATTACGCCGATCGGACGGTGGCTGCGCCGGACCTCGCTCGATGAGCTGCCGCAGCTTTTCAATGTGCTGCGCGGCGACATGTCGCTGGTCGGCCCGAGGCCGGAGCGGCCGGAGCTGATCGAACGCTTCAAGGAAGACTGGCGCGGGTACATGCTCCGCCAGCATGTCAAGGCGGGGATGACCGGCTGGGCGCAGGTCAACGGCCTGCGCGGCGACACAGACCTTCGCAAGCGCCTGCAGCACGACCTGTTCTATGTGCGGCACTGGTCGCTGCGGTTCGACCTTTGGATCCTGTGGCTGACGGTGTTCCGCGGGTTTGTGCACCGAAATGCACACTGAGGGGCGTGGGGCGTGGGGCGTGGGGTGTTGGGTGTGGGGGCCCGA
>SLFH01000318.1 GCA_007124345.1 Phycisphaerales bacterium
CGACCTGCCCCGCGTACACCTGATCGCCGGGCTTGACGAACAGCACGCCCCGGTCGTGCAGGCCTTCGACGGCGTACGCCGTCACCGGCCCCGCCTCGGTCGCGATCATCACGCCGTTCTGACGCGACGGCGGCTCGCCGCTGACCGGCTCGAACCGGTCGAAGGTGTGGTGCATCAGGCCCTCGCCCTGCGTCGATGTCATGATGCGACCGCGCAGGCCGATCAGCGCCCGGCTGGTGATGTCGAAGACGAGGTGGCTCAGCGTCGCAGAGCGGGCCTCCATCTTCAGCAGGTCGCCCTTGCGCTCGCCGACGAGCTGCATCACGCCGCCGACGTGCTCGTTGGGGCAGTCGATCACGAGCCGTTCGACCGGCTCGCACATCACGCCGTTGATCTCACGCTGGATGACGACCGGCTTGCCGATCGAGAGCTCGTACCCCTCGCGGCGCATGGTCTCCAGCAGGATGCCCAGATGCAGCACGCCGCGCCCGGACACGAAGAACTCGTCGGTCGTCAGCCCCGGCTCGACCCGCAGCGCGACATTGTGCTGCAACTCTCGCTTGAGGCGTTCGCCGAGCTGGCGGCTGGTGACGAACTCGCCGTCTTGACCGGCGAACGGCGAATCGTTGATCCGGAAGACCATCGAGATCGTCGGCTCGTCGACCGTCACCGGGGGCAGGGGCGTCTCGACGGCCGGGTCCGCGACCGTGTCGCCGATGTCGATGCCCTCGACGCCGGTGACCGCCGCGAGGTCGCCCGCCTCGACACGCTCGGCCTCGCGCCGCCCGAGCCCCTCGAAGGCGAGCAGCTTGCCGATCTTGGCGTTGGTGCGCTTGATGGTCCCGTCGGGCTGGTGCTTGAGCAGCACGACCCGCTGCCCGCGCGTCACCGCGCCGCCGAAGACACGACCGATCCCGATGCGTCCGACATAATCGGAATAGTCGAGCGTCGTGATGAGCATGCGCAGCTCGGGCCCGGCCTCGACCCTGGGGGCCGGCACGAAGTTGACGATCAGCTCAAACACACAACGCATGTCCGTGCCCGGGTGCTCGGTGACGGGCCCGTCGGCTTCCTCCAGCGCCCAGCCGCCCTTCGCGGAGGTGTACACCACCGGGAAGTCCAGCGTGTGGTCGTCGGCGCCGAGCTCGACGAGCAGGTCGAAGACCTCCGTCACCACGCGGTCCGGGTCGGCGTCGGGGCGGTCGCACTTGTTGACCACCAGCGCCGGGCGGAGACCCGCCTCCAGCGCCTTGCCCAGCACGAACCTTGTCTGCGGCATCGGCCCCTCGAACGCGTCGACCACCAGCAGGCACCCGTCGGCCATCCGCAGCACGCGCTCGACCTCGCCCCCGAAGTCCGCGTGGCCCGGCGTATCGATGATGTTGATCCGGAACTCCGCCCCATCGGGGTCGGTGTAGTTCACGGCGCAGTTCTTTGAGAGAATGGTGATCCCGCGTTCGCGCTCCAGCGGGTTGGAGTCCATGATCAGCCCGTGCTGACCGCCCTCGAGCTTCTCGAGCTCGCCGGCTCTGAAGTTGCCCGACTGCTTGAGGAGCTGGTCGACAAGGGTGGTCTTGCCGTGGTCGACGTGCGCGATGATCGCGACATTGCGGAGATGTCCGGCCCTGGTCGCCCGGGGGGCGTGGGCCTCTTGGCTGGCCTGCATCGTTGTGGGGTCCCGTCTGGGGTGGCGTGCGAGGGGAATGAAAATTGTACGCCGCCCAGTCAGGGTTCTTGCGAATCTCCCCCGAACTTCACGAGAAACAAGCCGTCGACCGCCCCGTTCTCGGTCGGTCGCAGCTCCAGGCGGACCAGTTCTGCAGAGCGGAACAGGGCGAGGGCCTCGGCCCCGGACGCCGCGGCGGGCAGGGCGCCGCCTTCGGCGAGCCCCCCCAGCGAGCGAGGACGGAGGACCAGCAGCATGCCCTCGCTCGGGCAGGCCCGTTCGGTCGCCATCCGAATCGAGAGGAGATCGCGGTCCGTCCCGGCCCCGTGCTCGCCCACCCGGAGTGCGAGCACGCTCGGGCCGGACTCGTGCTCGGTGAACGCCCAAGCCAGCGCCCGGCGGGAGCTCGTCGCGTTCACGCGCCGCACCGCGCCGGGAAACAGGCCCTGAAAGTCCGGTCCGCACTCACCGGCCAGGAGCTCGTCGTAATGCTCGGCGTTGCGCACCCGCCCGACACCCAGCATCACACGAGTCCCGGCCTCGTCGTTGGCCGCAATCAAGACCGACACGGGCGCGTCGGCGGGCGTCTCGGGCATCGCCACTCCCGCGAACGCGAGGAACAAGGCTTCGGCGAGGGGCGTCCGCCCGCCTTGCAACAGCAGCAGCGCGTCTTCGGGCAATGAAGGCTGGGTACGGCCTTCGGGCGCTGGGGGCTCGGCCGTGCGCGCACGGGCGGCGACGATCTGCGGCGTTGTCGGATCGGCACGCTCGTTGGCGGGCGAGACGACAAAGCGCCCAGTCCACCCGCCCTCGCCGGGCGAGGCGATGAGTTCCAGCAGGCGGTCCTGATCCGGCGTGAGCCGCCCCGTGCGCACACGGGCGACGATCCGGCCCGAGGCGTCGGCGCTGGGCGTGCGGAGCACCGGGATCAACCGATCGAACAGGTGCTCCGAACCTCTGGGGGCGATCAGCATCGAGCCCCGCCCCGTCTCGCGATCACGACGCGCCGCCATGATGTAGCGCCCGCGTTCCAGCGAGAGCACCGGCACGCCCTCGCGGATGTCACGCGGAGCCGCCTTGAGCGACCTGATCATCTTGCGGGGCAGTCCGCCCTCAACCTCCGCGAGCAATGCCCAGACGGGCTCGGGCTCCGCCTCCACGACGACGAGCATCGACCGTCCGCCGAAGAACGAATCGGTCAGTTCCTGTTCCTCGATGCCCAGCGCGTCGGCGAGGCGGGCCCAGGCGCGGCGCGTCTGCTCAAGGCGTCCGGGCGCGCCGAGCACCTTGGCCATCGCCGTGCGGGCGTCGGCCGCGTCCTCGCTGATCAGGCGGTCGAACACGACCACGAGCGAGGCGTCCCGCGGCGCCTGTTCGAGCCACGGGTCCGCCGATGCCGACGCGCACAGCAGCCCGCCCCACGCCAGCAGGGCGGCCGTACGGGCACGCAATCGTTTGAACATCCTCGGCATAGCCGCCATGTTGTACCGGCGTTGGCGCAGAAAGTGGCTCTGCAGACACCCGCCCCCGAGAATCGGTGGGCTTACTGCTCGAGGTCCGGGAACGGAAAGCCGTCGGAGATGTCCGACCCGGCGCCGGGGAGAGCCCCGGAGGGGCGCCCGGCGGAGTTCGGCTGGTTCCAGACGCCGTTGATGTCCACCCCGGGAGCGCCGGTGCGGGAAGTGCCCATGCCCGACGGGTCGCCGAGTGTGAAGACGCGACCTTCGGCGTCGATCAGCAGGCCGGGGCGGTCGGCCCGCGGCGCGGGCTTGAAACGGAGCACCCGGTCGTCGTCGATCGAGGTGGACGCGGCCATCGAGGTCGCATCCATCAGGTAGCGGAGCGGGATGCCGCGGGCGGTCAGGCCGCTCTCGGCCTCGGCCCTGTCGGCGGCCCGGGAGGTCTCTTGCGAAAGTGTGCGTTCGTGATGGGCCGCCTTGGCGATCACGGGCTGGATGCCCGAGGCCAGTCGCCCGGCGAACTCGACCGTCGAGCCGAGAATGCCCGCCAACTCGCCGCCCGAAGACTCGACAAACGCCGTGATCGGCGCAGGCGGGGGGCTGGGGTCCAAGGCCGGTGCGTTCTGGCGGACGAAGGCGACACCGCCGGCGGTCAGCACCAACGCCGCGGCGACCGCCACCCGGCCGACGCGGACCAAGAGCCTGCGTCCGGCGGGCCGGAACGCGCGGCGACGCTCCAATTCCGCGAGGATGTCCCCGCTCATGTCGGGCACATCGATCGGCTCATCGAACAGGGCGACTGTCGCACGCAGCGACGCGAGATCCTGCGAGGCCGAGGCGTTGCTGCTCAGGTCTTTCAGCAATGAACGCCGACGCTCGGCGTCGAGCTGGCGGTCCAGCAGCAGATCGACCGCCTCGGCAGGCTCAGGGCCGGAAGCGTCGTTGCGTGCGGGCTGGATCGGTCGGTCGGTCATCGGGTCTCGCGGCGTCCGGTCAGGGACGGATCAATCGAAGTGCTGGATTCGAGCAGGTCGCGCAGACGTCGGCGCCCGCGGTGCAGATGGCTCTTGACGGTGCCCTCGGGCATCTGGAGCTGCTCGGCGATCAGGGCGATCGGCCAGTCGAGCTGGTGGAAAAGCACGAGGACCTCTCGCTGCTCGGCCGAGACCCGCAGCAGCGCCCGCTGCAGCTCGTCGCGGGTGCGGAGCCCGCTCTCGGCGTCGGCGATCGGTGCGCCTGGGTCGTTGGGGCGGGCGGGGGTGCCGGAGATCGCGTCGGTGTCGTACGCCGGGCGCATCTTCTGGCCCGCGTTGACGAGCAGCCGCCGGGCGATCGTGAAGAGCCACGTCGAGAAGCGGAAGCGGTTGTCGAAGCGGTGCAGGTTGCCCAGCACGCGGACGAACGCCTCCTGGGCGATGTCCTCGGCGAGGTCGGGTTTGCCCGAGAGCCGGAGCAGGTAGGCGTACAGCGATCGCTGGTGCGCTCGGATCAGGGCCGCCGCGGAGTCTTTGCACCCCGTGGCGGCGTCCTCGATCAGACGCTGCTCCTCGTGTCGTTCCATTGCGGCGGTTCCTGTCGTGAGTATACGGGGTGGCGGGGGGCGAGTTGCGGGGCTGGGAAGTCAGATCGCGAGGTCCCCGAATGCAGAGGCAGGCCGCGGCCAAAGGCCGCTTCCTCCCCCAGCGCCCCGCGCCCTGGGTCTTCTCCCATTCGATATCGGGCCGGGGCGGTTTCGGACGGGACTTTGCGGCCACCCTGCCCACCCCAGCCACCTGCCCATACGACAGCAGGCCCGGCGCTGGGGCCGGGCCTGCTGGGTTGAGGTGGACGGAACGACTCAGGCGGCGGTGCGGGTCTTGCGTCGGCGGCCGACGGTCCGCTGCTCGGGCTCGGCCTGGCGGTCGGGGTGGTTGACCAGCTCGTCGACGAGGTCCAGGGGGTCGGCGGCCCAGAGGTCGGCGCCGATCTCCTCGGCCAGGCCGTCGGCCCGGTTGAAGACCCCGCCCCCGACGACGATCTGCAGGTCCGGCACCGCGTTGATCTCGTGGATCGTGTCGATCACCTGGCGGACGGCCGGGAGGTCCTGCGGGCTGGGGCAGAACATCAAGAGGGCGTCCGGACGCTTGGTGTGGACATGGTCGAGGATCTCGTCGGCCGGGATGCCCCCGCCGGCGAAAGCGACGGTGAACCCGTTGGCCTCCAGCATGTCCACCGCCATCTGCACGCCGAGGTCGTCCGAGTCGGTCGGCCCGCCCACGGCGAAGACCCGCTTGTTGCGGGAGGGGGCCCGGGTCATCGTCGCCGAGGCCTGGTCGACCAGCACCCGCAGCAGCCGGATCGACATCCGGTAGCTCAGGGCCGAGAGCTGGTCGCTGCGGCTGAGCTTCTCGATCAATTCGTAGGTGGGCCAGAAGAGCTCGACGATCAGGTCGGTTGTCTCCGGCATGGTGGGGGAGGCCTCCCGAACGACCGACCGCGCCGCGTCGCGGTCGCCGCTCACAAGGGCCTCAAGGAATCTTTCAATCAGGGCGTCGTATGACATCAGGGAACCTCCGCCGATCCGTGGCGATAGACCTGGCACACCAGAGGCAGCATCCGGCGTGTTTGCGTCGGGGCCGGTTCCACCTGGCCTCGTTGCTGAGTTGTTACGAAGTCCGGGGGTCCCCACCGGGCCGCAAGCCACCAGCCGCGACGGGGAGTGACATCGTCGCCCGGCTCGCGATTGCATTCAGCTTTGAGTGATGTTTCCTGAGGGGTGGTCCGAGAGCCGTTCGCGTCTGATAACCATTTCGAAGGCCGGCCGAGCGGCTCGGAACGACATCCGGGTTACCGGTCCTCACCGACGCGCAACAAACCGGCGATCTACGCCGGACGCAGTGCTCGATAACACGCGACGATCCCCAGAGTCAGGCCCCGAGCACGCGCATCAACCAACCCCGCCTCCCCGATCGCCTCCAGAAGCTCGTTGCGTGACATGAACGATCCAACAGACTTTGGCAAGTATCGATACGCACCGGACCGATCGCGGCTGATCAGCGTCGCCGTCCGAGGCATCAGCCATCCTGCGTAGAAATCGTTCCCCCAGCGGACCGGCGCGAGGCGGGGCCGGTCGAATTCGAGGATGACCAGCCGCCCGCCCGGTTTGAGCACCCTGAAAAACTCGGCCAGCGCCCGCGCGGGCTCCTGCACATTGCGGATCCCGAAGGCGATCGAGACCACATCGCACGAGGCGTCGGCGAGGGGGAGCCGCTGGGCGTCGCCC
>SLFH01000077.1 GCA_007124345.1 Phycisphaerales bacterium
CGAGCGTTGCGACCTAACATCACCGAGCCCCCCGCCCGGAACTGGCTCCGCCGCGATCGACCCCTGAACCCCGACTGACCCGATGAGCCGCGCCGCACTGCTGAAGAGGTTTTCGCTGCTCGTCCGCACGCTCGCCGGCGTGCTGGTGCTGTTGCTGGCTGTCGGTGTGTTCGGGTTCCTGAGGTCGACCAGGCCGCTCCCGGCCCAGACCGAGCTTGTGGCGGAGGTCCCGCGTGTGCCGGTGATGGTGACGACGCTCGAACCGGTCGCCCGCGTCTGGCCGGGGTACGGGACGGTGCGTGCGATGGACGCTGCGAATGTCCCGACGCAGGTCTCCGCCCGCGTGCTCCGCCGGCCCGAGGGCGTCGAGGACGGTTCCCGCATCGCGGCGGGTGACACGCTGCTGGAACTCGACCCGGAGGACTTCGACCGTCGCATCGACGCGATCAACGAACGGATCGAGGGCATCAAGGCGAGGCTGTCGAGCCTGGAGACCGAGGAGGGGCGGCTGCGCGAGCGGGTCGAGCTCACCGAGGAGCAGGCGGACATCCGGCGGGCGGAGCTGGAGCGGGTGCGGCGTGCCGTCGAACGTGGCGCCGCGACCGACGCGGATGTCGACCTGCGCCGGGCGCAGTACCTGGTGGCGAGGCAGGAGCTCAGCGGCATCCGTCTGCAGCTCGACCAGATCGAGGCCCGGCGTCGGGACCTGCAGTCGCAGGAGCGTGCCGAGCAAGCGGAGCTGGCGGTGGCCAGGCTGCAGCGCGAACGGACCGAGATCACCAGCCCGATCGACGGGTACATCCAGGAGATCCTGTTCAAGACCGACGAGTGGGCGCCGGCGGGTTCGACGGTCGCGCGTGTCGTCGGGCTCGGGCGTGTCGAGATCCCGCTGCTGGCGCCGATCTCGGCGGCCGGGCGCCTGCGCGTGGGCGACACGGTCGAGGTTCGGGTCGAGGGCGATGGCGGGAGTTCGTTCATCGGCGAGGTCTCCCGCCTGGCGCCCGAGTCGCGCGAGGGCTCGCGGAGCGTGACGGTCTTCGTCGAGGTCCGCCAGGAAGAGCCCGAGACGCTGACGGCCGGGGGTGACGGGCGGACGGTGCTGCGCCCGGGCCAGTTCGTGACGGCGCAGCTCCGCTCGGGCGAGCCGACCCAGCGCGTGATCGTGCCCAGGCGGGCGGTGCGCCGCGACGCGGTGATGGTCGTGCTGACCGAGGCGGGCAGCAACGGCGATGTGTCGCGGGTGGTCGAGCGTCCGGTGATCGTCTCGCACCACATCGAGGGCGAGCGTCCGGAGTTGGCGCGGGGCGAGACGCAGTGGTCGGTGATCCAGAGCGGGTTGGAGGCGGGCGAGACGGTCGTGATCGGGGGGCTGGACACGCTGCGCGAAGGGCTGCGGGTCGAGCCGGTTCCGGCGGGGGTTTCGTCGGCCTCCGAGAGCACTGAAGGGGCGGGTGACTCGTGAGCCTTCCGCGTTTCGGCGTGCGGAACCCGGTGGTCGCGAACCTGGTGATGTTCGCGATCCTCGGCGCGGGGCTGATCTTCGGGGCGAACCTGACGCGTGAGTTTTTCCCCGAGACGCGCCCGAACCAGGTGGTGGTGGCGGCGCCCTACCCCGGCGCGGCGCCAGACGAGGTCGAGAGCGCCCTTGCGATCAAGATCGAGGACGCGCTGGCGGAGATCGACCGCGTCAAGGAAATGCGGACGGTCGTCACCGAGGGCTCGGCGAGCGTGACGGTTGAGTTCGAGCCTGGCGTGGACATCGAGTTCGCCGTCGCCGAGGTGCAGCGCCAGGTCGACGCCCTGCAGGACCTGCCCGAGGACGCGCGACGCATCGTCGTCAGGAAGCTCGAACCGAACATCCCCGCCATCGTGCTGTCGCTCTACGGCGACGCCGACGAGCGGGAGATGAAGCGGGCGATCCGTCGCATCCGCGACGATCTTGACCTGCTTGAGGGCATGGGCGACCTGGTGATCGGGGGTGTGCGGGCCGACGAGGTGACCGTCGAGGTCCGCCCCGAGGCGCTGATCGAGCACGGGCTGAGCATGCCCGAGGTCAGCCGCCTGATCGGCGACGCGATGCGCGAACTGCCCGGCGGAACGGTGCGCAGCGATGTGCAGAATGTCGGCGTGCGCACGGTCGCGGCGGGACGGCGGGCGGCGGAGGTATCGAGGATCCCCGTCAAGAGCGAGCCGGGGGGACGGGTGGTCCGCCTGGGCGACATCGCCGAGATCCGTGAGGGGTTTGTTGACATCGACCGGCGGGCGAGGCTCAACGGCAAGCCCGCGGTCTCGATCACGGTCTTCAAGGTTGGCGACGACGACGCGGTGAACATCGCCGAGCTCGTCAAGGCGTATGTCGCCGGGCTCAGGGGCGAGGAGCTGACGCTGAGTTTCCGCGAGAAGCTCGCGTCGCTGACCCGGCGCCCGGGCGACGAACGCCCCCTGAGCGAGCGGATCCGGGCCTACGAGATGGGGCTTTCGAGGGCGGAGCTGACGCCGCTGCCCGGCGAGGTGATGTTCACCACCGATCTCGCTCGCTTCATCGTCGACCGGCTGGACCTCTTGCTGCGCAACGCGTTCTACGGCGGGTGCCTGGTCTTCCTCACGCTGCTGGTCTTGCTCAGCTGGCGTACGAGCTTCTGGGTGGCGCTCGGGCTGATCATCTCGATGGCCGGGACGCTGGCGATGATGTACTTCGTCGGGGTCACGCTGAACCTGCTGACGATGTTCGGGCTGATCGTCGTGATCGGGCTGCTCGTCGACGACGCGATCGTCGTCGCCGAGAACATCACCGCCAGGCACGAGAAGGGCGAGAGCGCCGAGGTCGCGGCGATCCGCGGAACGGGGCAGGTGCTCTGGCCGGTGGTCGCGACGGTGCTGACGACGATCTGCGCGTTCCTGCCGCTGGCGTTGATCCAGGGGCGGCTGGGGGATCTGCTCGAGTCGTTGCCGTATGTCGTGGCGATCGCGCTGCTTGTTTCGCTGATCGAGGGGCTGTTCATCCTGCCCAGCCACATGGCCCACAGCTTGCGGGGGACGGACCGTCGGCGCGAGCGCGGGGCCGAGAGCTGGCTTGAGAAGGCCGAGCACTGGTTCGACCAGAAGCGAGACGCGATCCTGATGGGCAAGGTTGTGCCGGGGTATGTCCGCGTGCTCAAGCGGCTGCTGAAGCACCGTTACCTGACGCTCGCCAGCGCGGTCGCGGTGATGATCGCCTGCGCGGGGATTGTCGCGGGCGGGCGCCTGGAGTTCATCTTCTTCGAAGACAGCGACGCGGAGACGGTCAACGGCTCGCTGGTGATGCCCGTCGGCACGCCGGCGGAGCGGACCGACGCGGTGCTGAGGCGGCTGGAGGCGGCGACGCTGGCGCAGCCCGAGGTCCAGAGCGTCTACGCGGTCGTCGGCTCGCAGGGGGATCTGGAGGGCGAGAGCGTCAGCGTCAACCAGCCCAATGTCGGGCAGCTCATCATCGAGCTGGTGCCGGTGGAGCGGCGCGATCGCGCCAGCCCCGAGATCCGCGAGTCGATCATGGCCGAGGCGGGCGAGCTCACCGGCGTCAAGAGCTTCAGGCTGCAGGAGATCGGGGGCGGGCCCGGCGGGCCGGCGCTCAACTACGCCATCACGGGAACCGACGAACGCCAGATCGCAAGGGCCGTCGAACGCGTCAAGGCCGAGCTCCGGCGGTTCGACGGGGTCTACGGCATCGCCGACGACGCCGACGCGGGCGCGCCCGAGCTGCGGGTCGAGCGCCTCAGGGCGTCGGGCGAGGCGCTCGGCCTCACGCGTGTCTTTGTCGGCCAGCAGGTCCGGGCGATGGTGCTCGGGCTGGAGGCGTTCACCTTCGCCGGCGACCGCGAGGACGTGAAAGTCCGCGTGATCGCGCCAGAGCGGATCCGCCGCAGCCTCTCGGAGATCGAGCGGTCGTACATCTTCACGCCCGCGGGCGAGCCGGTGGCGTTGGCGGAGATCGCCGAGATCACCGAGGGCGAGTCGTACGCGTCGGTCCGCAGGCTCGACCGGCGCCGGGCGGTGACGGTGACGGCGGATGTGGCGCGGACGATCGCCAACGCCGACGAGATCGCAGCGGCCCTGGAGCCGGTGCTGCGATCGATCGAGCGGGAGGAGCCGGGGATCACGATCCTCAAGCGGGGTCGCCAGGAGGATGTCGCCGACAGCTTCCGGACGCTGCCGCTCGGCATGGCGGTGGCGTGCGGGCTGATCTACATCATCCTGGCGTGGCTCTTCGGGAGCTTTGTGCAGCCCCTGATCGTGATGGCGGCGATCCCGTTCGCGACGATCGGGATGATCCTCGGGCACCTGCTCATGGGCTTCCCGCTGACCTTCCTCTCGTTGATCGGGTTCGTGGCGCTGACGGGCGTTGTGGTGAACGACTCGCTGATCCTGATGGAGTTTTTCAACGAGAAGCGTCGCGAGGGGAAGAGCGTGTACGACGCGTGCGTCGAGGCGGGGCGGGCGAGGTTCAGGGCGATCCTGCTGACTACGGTGACGACCGTGCTCGGGCTCTCGCCCCTGATGCTCGAGCAGAGCTTCCAGGCGAGGTTCCTGATCCCGATGGCGATCACGATCGCGTTCGGGCTGCTCAGCGCGACGGTGATCATCCTGGTGGTGCTGCCCTGCATGCTGATGATCTTCCAAGACCTGCGCCGGGCGACCTCCTCGGTCTGGCACGGGCAGTGGCCCCCGCCGATCGACCGGCGCGAGGCCGAGCGCCTCGCGATGCTGCGCGAGCTGGCTGGGATGGACGAGGAAGACCGTGCGGCGGCAGCGCTGGGCCGGCGCGTGCGCGACCCGGACGAGCCCTGATCCGGACTGGTCCCGCCTGACGGTCCTGTGTGGTCGGGAGAGACGGGCGGGGCGATCAGCCCGCGACGGGCGGGGGGATGTAGTGCTCGATCGCCCGGTGCAGGGCTCGCTTGGCGGCGTCGGTGATGTGCGGATCGCCGGTGATCTGGGCGGTCACGAAGGCGCCCTCCATCAGCAGTGCGATCTCCTGGGCGAGGGCGCCGGGGTCGGTCGCGCCGGCGTAGCCCGCGAGCTCGCGCACGAGCGATTCCATAGTCTTCTTGTGCTCGGCCGCGATGATGTGGGCGGGGTCGTGCGGCGTGGGGAACTGCACCGCGACGTTGATGAAGATGCAGCCGTTGTAGTCTGTGCCGGCGAAGACGGCGTGCAGCGCGTCGAAGATCGCCATGAGCTGGCCCCGCGGGGTGTCGCCCCCGTGCCTGCGCACGATCGCGAGGAATGTGTCGCGCCACCAGCGGTCGTGCCACCGGAGCACCTCGACGATGAGGTCTTCCTTGCTGGAGAAGTGGTTATAGAACGTCGTTTTGGTCACGCCGACCTCGGCGAGGATCTGGTCGAGGCCGACGGCGTGGAAGCCCCGCTGGTAGAACAGGTCGTGGGCGGTGCGGACGAGGTGTTCGCGGGTCGTCTGTGAGCGGCTCTGTCTGGCCACGCGTGGTCCTCCGGCGGGGCGCCCGGCGTGCGTGAGATTTTCTTCCAGCCTAACCGGCCCGGGCGGGCCCGCGAAGGGCATTCTTGACTCCGAGTCAAGGTTTTATGGACGGGCAGTCAACTGTTCTTCGCCCGGGATCGGGCGATTGTTGTCGCATCGCTCGTGCGGCCGCCGGCTGAGTCGGCCGGGGCCTGCGAACGAGAGAACTCCGAATGGGAGAATTGCGATGCAGACGATGACGCGTTCGATGGTCAACGGGATCGATGTCGAGGCCCTGCGTTCGATGATCGATCAGGTCGGGGCCGTGCCCGCCAAGGGCATGGCCAAGTTCGAGGTCGCCACCCGCTGGATGGGCGGGACCTCGTCGGAGACGGAGGTCGAGGCGTGGGAGCTCGGGGGCGAGCGGCTCAAGCGGGGCTTCGCCATCCGCACCGACGAGCCGGCCCAGCTCTGCGGGCGCGACATGGCGCCGAACCCGCAGGAGGTGCTCATGGCGGCGGTGAACGCCTGCATGATGGTCGGCTATGTCGCCGTCAGCGCCATGATGGGCGTCGAGCTGGAGAAGCTGGAGATCCGCACCAGCGGGACGCTGGACCTGCGGGGGTTCCTGGGCATCGATCAGCAGGTCAAGCCCGGGTACGAGGGGCTGGACTACACCGTGGTCATCAAGGGCAACGGCACGCCCGAACAGTTCCGCCAAATCCACGACATGGTCATGGCGACCTCGCCGAACTTCTCGAACATGAGCAGCCCGGTCACGATGCGCCCGCAGCTCATGGTGCTCTGAGCCCCGGGTTGCGCAGAGATCCAGAGCGGAGGAGCGGCCCGTCGTCGGAAGGCGGCGGGCTGTTATTTTGGGGAGGGGTGTAGGGAGTGGGGGACG
>SLFH01000190.1 GCA_007124345.1 Phycisphaerales bacterium
CGACTGCTGGTCGGGGTCCGAGGCGATGCTGACGGTGATGCGCCAGCTCTCAACGGTCAAGCCCGACCAGCCGCGCCTGGTGATCGATTTCTCGGTGACGGCCCCTTCGGTCTATTCCGAGGGGGACGCGGGCACGCCCGAGCCGATGGCGGTGCAGCGTCGGCTGGCGGAGATCCTCGCCGGGTGCGGGCAGTACAACATCGATCCGTTCTGCGGGGGGACCAACTTCGGCTTTTCGGGCGGACGCCTGCCGGGCGGGGCGTCGCGGTTTGTCGCCCAGAGCAACGACAGGCACGCGCCGGTGACCGAGGCGGGCACGCCCGGTGCGTCGTACGGGGCGGTGCGCCGGATCTCGATGTTCGCCTCGGCGTTCGGGAAGGTCTTTTCCCACGCCAACCCCGAGTACAGGCCGGTGGTGCTCGACCCGGAGCAGGCCGGGGGCGGGCGCACAGGGGCTGGCGTCTCGATCTCGCATGTCTCGGGCCAGCAGGGCGGTTGCGTGTTTGTGTTCGGGGCCGACCCCGCGGGGCCGCACGGCGCCGTCAAGCACAGCACGCTGCTGTTGGCCGGCGGCTCGTCGCTGCCGGTCTCGCTGGGGGAGCAGGCGGTCGCGTGGTGCCTGTTCGATGTGCACCTGACCGGCCGGTCGAGGCTGGATTACACCAACCTCAACGCTCTGACACTCGTCGGGCGGACGCTGGTGCTCTTCGGCCCATCGGGGAGCGAGGGGCTCGTCTCGATCAACGGCTCGCCGATCGAGGTCAACGTGCCCAAGGGCAAGACGCCCGAGGTGATCGACCACGAGGGCGTGACGATCGTCGTCTGCTCCGAGCAGCAGGTCGACAAGGTCTACGCGACCGACGAGGCGGTCTACCTCGGCTGCGCCGGCATGACGGCAGACAACCAGCCGATCCCCGAGGGGCGGAACTGCACGGTCTTCAACGCCGAGGGCGAGCAGTCGGCCACGACCGGCGCCGCCAAGGCGCCGAAGAGCCCCAAGGCGCCGAATCTTTCGGGCTGGGAGTGCGCCGAAACGCGCGAGCACATCGACGGGAGCAGCCCGCGCTACGCCGCGATCGACGGTCCGGCCGACCTCACGCCCCTGGGCGCTCAGACGGGGTACGGGTGGTACCGCATCACGATCCGCTCGGGGGCGACGCGCAAGCCCAAGGTGATCGCGCCCTGCTCGGGCGACCGGTTGCTGGTCTTTGTCGATGGCGAGGAGACGGGCCTGCTCGGGTTCGGCCCGGGCTCGGTGAACGAGCTTGCGCTGCCCTTGAAGAAGGGCGTGCGTCAGGTGGTGGTGCTGGCCGACAACCTCGGGCGGTACTCGACGGGGGCGGACCTGGGCGACAAGAAGGGCCTGTTGCGCGATCTGTGGGAGGTGACGCCGCTCAAGGGCGTCAAGCACAAGCAGGTCGAGAGCACGCCATTGAACCTGCTGGAGTTCCGCAAGCCGCTGTGGGAGGTCCGCGAGGGGGATGTCACCTCGACGGATCGTGTGCAGTGGGCGTTCATGCACCGCAAGAAGTCACCGATCATCCTCGGCGTCGACCAGTTCCCGGCGCGTGCGGTGCTGATCGTCAACGACACCCCGGTGCGTTTCCTCGAGACCGGCTGGACGGGCCACATCTTCCTCGACGAGGAGCAGCTGACGCGGGGCAACAACTCGATCGAGGTCGCCTTCGTCGACGAGCTCGACGCCGAGGCGCTCGCGGCGGCGATCAAGGGCGTGGGCACGGCCGTCCGCGTGCTCGAGGGCGTCGGCGCCGTGACCGACAAGGCCGAGTGGGCGTTCGCCAAGTGGGAAGCGCCGTCGGAGGCGGCGTACGAGTCGGTCGCCAAGGCGCACATGGAGGGCGCCGCCTGCCCGGCGTGGTGGCGGTGCAACTTCGACCCGCCCGAGACCGGCTCGCCACTGTTCCTGGAGCTCAACAGCCTGACCAAGGGCCAGGTCTACCTCAACGGTCGCCACCTCGGGCGGTACTGGGTCTCGACATTCGACGGGACGCCCGTTCCGCCCCAGCACCGCGTGTGGCTGCCGGAGTGCTGGCTGAACGCCGACGGTCCGAACGAACTCTTGCTCTTCGACGAGCGTGGCGGGCACCCGGGCAAGTGCCGCCTCGTGCACGAGCCGAGCGGGCGTAGTGTCCTGCGATGACCGAGACGGAGACCAACGCGGGCCGGAAGCCGATGTGGCAGAAGGCGATCTCCTTTGCCGCCCGCGCCCACAACCAGCAGCGTCGCAAAGACGGCAAGACGCCCTATGTCGCCCATGTTGTGCGCGTCGCGATGACGGTGGTCCATGTCTTCGGCTGCGACGACGAGGAGGCGATCGTCGCCGCCGTGCTGCACGACACCATCGAGGACACGCCGACGGACTTCGACGACATCGATAAGCGCTTCGGGCGGGATGTCGCGAACGCGGTCGCGGCGTTGACCAAGAACATGCTCCTGCCCGAGCCGGAGCGTGAGGCCGATTACGACCGGCGCCTCGATAACGCGGGCTGGCGTGTCAAGCTCGTCAAGCTCGCCGACACCTACGACAACTGCTGCGACATCGTCGGCGAGGCCAAGGGGACGCGCCGGGCCGTTTCGCGAGCGAGGCGGGCGATCGAGATCGCCCAGCGTGACGGCTCGGGCCGCCCCGAGCTTCAGCACGCCATCGCCATCGTCGGCGAGCTGGCCGACCGCATCGAATCTGAGATGCAGGCCGGCTGACGGCGCTTACCAGCGTATCGGCTCGGGGGGCGGGGGCGGTCTGGTTCTGCCCAAGAGCGCCCGCAGCGCGAGCGGGATCGCGCACGCCAGCGAGCCCAGCACGACCAGCGGCCCGCCGGGTTCGACGGCTGTCGTCCCCTGCTCGTCTGCACGCCATGTCTCGCGCCCGATCAGGATGGGCGTCTCGCACCGCCCATCAAAGACGACCACAGCACGCACCCGTCGACGCAAGAGCGTTGCGTGCAAGCGCAAGAGGCCCGCTTTCGATCCGGGTATCGGCAGTTTGCGCGGGTGGTCGATGGCGGTGGCGGTCAGCGCGATCGTGCGCTCGACCAGCTCCTTCGGCGCCTCGGCGAGCCAGCGTTCGGCCAGCTTTCTCGCCTTTGGCCCGGGCACGACCAGCAGCACGCGGGCGCCGCGCGGCAGGCGGCGCAGCGCCTCTTCGAGTTCAAGCCGCTCCGGGGTGGGGACCGTGAGCCGGCCTCCGCGCGAGCGCATCGCGTCGCGTGCGGCACGCTCCGTAAGCACCGACTCGTACCGCTTGCGCTTCGCGGCCTGCCTGACGCACAGCCCGGCGTACTTCAGCAGCCGATCGCGAGCCAGCGCCCGGTACCGATCTCGCGGCAGGTGACGCTGCCAGAGCCAGAAGAGGTTCCGCCTGCGGTAGTACTCGCGCACGGGCGAGACCTTGGCGCTCCACGGCTCGTGCAGGTGCACCGCGTCGAGGTCGCAGACCATCCGCCAACCCTTGCTCTTGATGCGCAGGCACCACTCCGCGTCGTCGCCGTTGATGAAGTAGCGGTGGTCCCACAGCCCCGCGTCGACCGCCGCGGCTTCGCGCACCAACAGACACGAAGCGGCGCACAGATCCGCCTCGACCACGCCAGATGTCGGCTTGGGGCGGTCGGGATCGTCGTCGGGCGTGTGGTCCGGAGTGGGGGTCAGCAGGCCGGACTTGTGGCTGAAGTAGACCGGGCCTTCCAGTGTTGACTCGGGGTCGGCGGGGTCGGCCATGCGGCTGCCCACGGCCCCGATCCCCGCGTCCGAACGCATTGTTTCGAGCATCTTCCTCAGGCAATCGGGCGTCACCGTCGCGTCGTCGTCGATCAGCCAGAGCATCCGCTCGGCGTCTCTGGGCGCTGGGCCGGTGAAGATCCGTCGGGCGGCGAGCATGCCCGTGAGGTACCCGCCGCAGCCCCCGAGGTTCTCGCTGTTGCGCACGAGCGTGAACGAGGCGAGCCCGTCGCTGCGTGTTCCCGTCGGGCGCCGGTCGGCCGCGGGTTCGAGCACGACGAAGCGGGGCGACTCGGGGCGGTCGGTCTCGTTGCGGAGCTGCGCATCGGGCGACCAGCGTTCGGCGAGGTGATCGCCCGAGCCGTCGTTCGAGGCGTTGTCAACCACGATCAGGTGGACGGGCGGCCCCGCCCGGCGCGCCGCCTCGCAGACCGCCCGGATCGAGCCCTCCAGCACGCTCTTGCGGTTCCATGTCACCATGACCGCCGCGACCCCCCCGGCGATTGGCGCCGCGGGCTCGGGAACGAACGGCTTCGGGTGCAGCCCAAGCGAGCTGTCGGAGAGCGCTGACATACAGAACAACGGGCGGGTTCGGGGGCGGCCGGTTGATTCGGGCCGAGCGGAGCGAACGGGCGGCGCCGGGCTGAGCCGGCGCACGAATCGGCGCATACAAAGGGGCGGCCTTCCCGCCGCCCCGTGCAGCACAAGTCTAGTCGGGCGGATCAGCGCGGGCCGGGCCTGAAACGGGTCCAGTCGACGCCGAGCTTTCGCATCCTCGCGCGGAGTGTCTGGGGATTGATGCCGAGCAGATCGGCCGCACCTCGATCGCCCTCGATCCGCCCGCCGGTCACCGACAACGCCGATTCGATGTGCCGTCGCATGGCGTGGTCGAGAGTCTCGAAGCCGTCTCGATGCGTTCGTGGCTCCGGTTCTGACTGCAGGTGTCCGCTGGTCATGCCCAGCGCCCGGGCGACCTCGATGCCCCCGCCCTTGCCCAGCAGCACCGCCCTGTCGATGACCGCCGCGAGCTCGCGGATGTTGCCGGGCCACCGGTACGCGCACAGCAGGTCCAGGTCACGCTCGGTCAGACGCAGCGGGGGCATGCCGAAACGCACGCAGGCCCGTTCGGTGAAGTGCTCTGCGAGCTCGCGCATGTCCTCGGCCCGCTCGCGCAGCGGCGGGATCACGATCGGGAACACCGCGAGCCGGTACCAAAGGTCCTGGCGGAATCGCCCCTCCTGCACAAGCCCCGGGAGATCCCGGTGCGTCGCGGCGATCACTCGGCAGTCGCAACGCAGGTGCGCCTGCCCGCCGACCCGTTCGAATGAGCCGTCCTGCAGCACGCGGAGCAGCCTCACCTGGGCCGCGGGCGTCAGCTCGCCAACCTCGTCGAGCAGCAGCGTCCCCCCCTCGGCCCGCTCGAACCATCCTCTCCTGGTCTCGGTCGCGCCTGTGAAGCTGCCCCGCTCGTGCCCGAAGAGCTGTGAGTCGATCAGCTCCGCGGGGATCGCGCCGCAGTTGACGCGGATGAACGGCCCGGCGCTCCGGGCCGACGCGTCGTGGATGGACCGGGCGATGACCTCTTTGCCCGAGCCCGTCTCGCCCAGGATCAATACAGGCAACTCCGCGCCCGCCACCATCGACACCCGTTCCATCACCCCACGCAGCCCGCGGTCCTGGCCGATCAATCGCGGCGTCAGTCCCTCGCGACCGAGGCGACGCAGAGCGGCCGCCCGCTCGGCTTCCGCCGCAAGCCGGTGCGTCCGAAGCGATTCGATCGTCGTGTGCAGCGAGAGAAACCGGGCCAGGGCCTCCGCCGCGGCGTCCAACAGCCCCGGATCGGCGTTCGCACACACCAGTGTCCCGAGCGTTCGCTCCCGATCCCTGAGCGTCCGAACGCCCGGCCCCGTCTCGGGAAGGTCCCCGTGCAGCAACTCCAGCCCTTCAAGCCCGCCGCAGGAGGCCGCCGCGATCGCCCGCACGGCGCCCTCTGGCTCGTCGGCGGCGAAGCACGCCCGCCAGAACCCGAGGCCGATGATTGCACGGTCGGTACGCATCTGCGAAATAGTACGGCTAACCACAGCATAGCACAGAAAAAACTGCAGTATATTGTGGTTGTGACCTAAAGTCCTATAAATATAGGTCCTGGGCCTCCTGATCGTGGTGTCGCCGCTGGTACGAGGATTGCCTCTGCACGAGGATGATGCTCCTCAACACACCACCCGACGAAGACGATCTCACGGGTGACGACGAGATCGAGCAGGACGCGTGGCGGGTCGGATGAGACCTGCACTCGGCGTTGCGATTGTGGGCGGTGGGTTCAGCGGCCTGATGGTTGCCGCCAACCTGCTGCGCCGCGGGGACCAGCCGGTCCGGATCACGCTGTTCGAGCCCGCCGAGCGACTCGGCGAGGGGGCCGCCTACGCCACCGAAGACCCGCTGCACCTGCTGAATGTGCCCGCCAAGAAGATGGGTGCGTGGGCGGACGACCACGAGCACTTCTATCGCTGGGTGTGCCAGAGGCCGGGCGGGTGCGACCCCGGCCACGAGCACTTCTATCGCTGGGTGTGCCAGAGGCCGGGCGGGTGCGACCCCG